>VXME01000146.1:0-57125 GCA_009861545.1 Acidobacteriota bacterium
GTCGACACCCGACAGCAAGTACATGTATGTCGCGGTGTCCGGGACCGACCAGACGTTGGCGATCGATCTGGAGAAGCTCGAGGTGGTCGCCACCATCACGACCGGCGCGCGGCCGGCCCGCATCAGCACGGTCATCCTGCCCCCCGACCGCGTGAATCCCAAGGGCACCAACATGCGGTCGGAGGAGGAGTAGGCGTCATGATGACGAGACTCGGCCTGGGGCTGATCTGCTGTCTGGCTGCGGTGGCGGTCGTGGCGCCACCGCCGGGCATTGTCGCGCCGGTCGCCGCTCAGACCCTGAGCACCGGCGAGTTGGAGACGTATCGCGGCACCGTCGAGAGCGTCTTCATGGAAGACCGCGGGGGCACGATTGGAGGCTATGCGTCGTGCGTGATGTGTCACACGTGGCAGACGAGCGTGCGCTTCAGTCTGGAGACCCCGAACTCCAATGCCGGCTGGAGCAGCGAGCAGTCGATGCGCAACTTCGAGGTGGTGAGCCAGCTCATCAACACGGCCGATCCCGAGAGCAGCCGGCTGCTCTTGAAGCCCCTGTCACCCGATGCGGGCGGACTGACTCACACCGGGGGGACCTACTGGACCTCCGCTGACGACCCACAGTACGTTGCGCTGCTCGATTGGATTCGAAGCATGGCGGATGACGCCTTCGTCCCGCCGCCGGAGCCCGAGATCGACTTCGAGTTCTTCCGCGCGTGCGTTCAGCCCGTCTTCGCGAATCCGCGCGAAGGGCAGCTCCGCTGCAGCAACTGCCATTCCACGGGGCTCATCGGCTTCGCGCCGGCTCCCGGACGTGGCGACGAGTGGAGCGACGAAGAGGCCCAGCGCGCCTATCAGCTGATCACCCGCGTGATCACGCCGGGCAACCCGGAGCAGAGTCGGCTTCTGCTGAAGCCCCTTCATCCCGACGGCGGCGGCGCTTACACGCACAACGGTCCGCGACGCTGGCAGAGTCGGGACGACCCGGAGTGGCAGATGCTGGCCGGGTGGGTTCGCGGGGAGCGAACCGGATCCAGCTGTTCCTAGAGCTGATAGCGGGGCCACCGACGCGCGTCGGTGGCCCCGCCGGTTTCGGCGCCGGAGGAGATTGGTGTCAAGTCCTCCGGCCCCCCTTCCGATGAAGCGCTATCCGCCCAGTGGCAGGATGAACTGCCAGCCCTCGTCGATGCGCTGCTGCAGCCGGACCGCGCCGTCCCCGCAGCCGCAGATCACGCGATCCTGGGCCTGACAAGCCGCGAGGACCTTGTCGTACATGGCGTCGACTTCCGGATGGTTCTCCGGCCCGGGCGCCGGTCCGAGACCGAGGTCGATGCTCATGTCGCCCGGAACGACCATGATCGCGCTGACCGGCGCGGCCAGGATGGCGTCGATGTTCGCGACCGCCTCGGCCGATTCGACCATGGCCACCACGAAGAGCTCGCCGTCCGGGTCGAGCGGCCACACGTCGGCCCGGGCGTGGTACTCGGCGGTGTCCACGCCCCACAGGCGGGTCGCCCGGCCGGGACCCCAGCCCCGCTCGCCGCGCGGCTCGGGTTGCGCGTCGTCCCGCGCCGGCGGATAGCGCGCGGCCTGCACCAGGCGCACGGCCTCCTCGCCGGTATCGACGTGCGGCACGATGACGCCGAGACCGCCGAGGTCGAGGACCTGCTTGATGGCCCACTTGAAGTCCTCGTCGCCCTCCTGCGGGATGCGCACCATCGGCGTCAGCCGCATGCGCCCCTGCTCGTCGCGGTCCTGATCGGCCTCGGCGAAGGCCTCCACGATGCCCTGGGCCGAAAAAGGCGAGTGCTCCATGTCGACGAAGCGCCAGTCCTGGTTGGCGATGGCTGGCCTGCCTTCCTCGATCGCCTCGATGACCTTGTTCAGGCGGGTCCGCTCCTGCGCCTGGGCGTCGTTCGGTGCGAAACCGCCGGCAACGGCCAGGGCGGCGGCGACCCCCCCGGCGATCCAGCGCGCCCGCCGCAAGGCGGTGCCACGTGCTGCGTACGTCGTGCTCATCGAAACCTCCTCATCCGCGTGTGTCCGACTCCTGGGGATTCGCTCCACAGGGTTTCGCCGCAGCGAAACGCCCTAACGCGACCAGCAGGGTCGCGCCGCGACCGCGAGGTCGCGCGCGTGCCCTACTGTAGCCCGGAAACCGTTGCCCTGGGACTCGGCCGCCCGCCCGCCCGGTCCTTTCCGGGAGTCTGCACCGCCCTGCGGCGCGGACTTCCGGCAGGCCGCGGCAAAGGGCTCCGCTGCAATCGACCGGTGCAGGTGATATAAGGAACGACCATGAAGCAACTACCTGCCGCTACCCGGTTCACCGGCCGGCGCACTCACGCGGGCGTGCTGCTTGCGGCCCTGCTCGGCGGCGCGTTCTGGCTGGCGCTGCCCGCGGCGCAGGACGCGGCGGAAGCCCCGATGTATCGGGTCGATCCGTTCTGGCCCCAGCCCCTGCCGACCATGACGGACGAGAACGGGCTGGCGCGGCAGTGGGTGACCGGGATGGTGGGGGCGAGCTGCATCGACTCGCAGGACCGCGTCGTCACCGTCAACCGGGGCTTCCTGCCCAACGGGCTGCTGCCCCAGGAGGGCTCTCAGTCGATCCCGTCGCCGCCGGTGATCCTCTACGACCCGGCCGGAAGCGTCGCCGCGAGCTGGGGCGATACGACGCTCACCGAGGACGGGGCGGCCGCGGTGCTGCCGCACGGCATCCACGGTTGCTTCGTGGACGAGATGGACAACATCTGGATCGCGGGGAATTCGGACGGCGTGGTCCAGAAATGGACCCACGACGGGTCGCGGATGCTGCTGCAGATCGGCGCCAAGGGCGTCTGCGACGGTCCGCCCACGCTGAACCCGGGGTCTCCGCATCCGACCTGCGGCGAGCCGGGCTACAACCGCAGCCGGACGCTGCTCAACGCCCCGGCCGACATCGCCGTGGATCCGAACCCGGACCCGGTGACCGGCGAGCGCGGCTCGGTGTACATCGCCGACGGCTACGGCAATCACCGTATCGTGGTCTTCGACCGCGAGGGCAACTACCTGCGCCAGTGGGGATCGGCCGGCAGCGGCGAGGGGCAGTTCGTCGAGGGCGGCGGGGGACACCCGCACTGCGTGGTCCTCGGCAACGACGGTCTGGTCTACGCCTGCGACCGCGGGCAGAACCGCATCCAGGTGTTCGACCGGGAGGGGAACCTGCGGCGCATCATCCCGGTCGACCCGGCCGCGTACGGTCAGGCGACGCTGCGGGCCACCGACATCGAGCTCTCGCGCGACCCGGAGCAGCGCCACCTGTTCGTCGTGGACCTCGGCAGCAACCGCATCTGGATCCTGGAGCGCGAGAGCGGCGACATCGTCGGCAGCATCGGCGGGTCCGGTCACATGGCGGGGGAGTTCACTTTTCCCCATACCATCGTGATCGACTCGCAGGGGAACCTCTACGCCGCCGAGACGGTCGGCGGGCGACGGAACCAGAAGTTCACGCGCGTGAACTAACCCGGCAGCGGCGGCATCCGCGGGCCCGGCGTGCTGAACGTCATCTCGGTGATCGCCTTCACACTGCGGTTCCCGTAGCGGAACGGCACGATCAGCCGTAGCGGCGCGCCGTGCCGCGGCGGGATCGGCTCGTCGTTCATCAGCCACGCCAGCAGGACCTGCGGGCGCCGGAGCGTCGTCATCGGCTCGTCCGCGTAGAAGCGGTCGGAGCCGACGAAGCGGCAGTAGTGGACCTCGGGGATGACGCCGAGCATGTCGGCGAAGTCGCTGAAGCGGACGCCGGTCCACTTGACGATGCCCCGCGGGTTCGGCGCGCCGCACTGCAGCAGCCAGGTGCCGGAGACGACCGGAAGCTGCTCCAGGTCCGAGAAGCGCAGCGTGCCGGAAAGCCGGGCCATGCCGCGGGTGTCGACCCGGATCGCCATCCGCCGGTAGTCGAACTCGATCTCCGGCGTCCGCCGCCCTTGCGTGCGCCACATCAGCGGATCGGTGATCCCGCCGGCCGCGCTCTCCGGGTGCTCGGGGGCCGACCCGTCGGCATTGAGGGGCAGCGGCGCCGGGAATCCCTCGCGGAGCGGCCTCTCGACGAGGCTGTCCGGCCAGTCCTCTTGCGCCCGGGTCGCGACTGGTGCGGCGTTGCCGGGGCGGACGACGCCGAGGGACAGGCCGGCCAGGGCGGAGCCGGAGACGGAGAGCGCCTTGCGTCGAGAGAGAGTCATCGCTGCACCTCCTGGGTTCTTCGCGCCGAAGTCGACAGCATTCTATCCGTTCGGGACCGACCGGCGGTGGTAGAATCGCCGGACAGGCGCGCAAGCAGGTTCAACGGTACGGCAACAAGACAGGAGTTCGAAGGATGGCGACGAAACACTGGTCGGTCTGCTATCTGGTGGCGGCGGTGATGCTCGTGCTGCCCGTCACGGCGGCGGCGCAGGACAAGTTCTGGATCGTCCAGACCAACAGCCGCGGCGACAACCTGCACTTCATCGATCCCGCCACCAACGAGGTGGTCGCCGAGATCGACGGCATCTCGTTGGCCCACGGCGCCGCGCCGGCTCCCGACGGGAGCAAGGTGTACATCGCCAACGAGTCCGACAACACCATCGACATCGTCGACGTGAAGGCGCTGAAGGTGATCAAGAAGGTCCCGCTCAGCGGACATCCCAACAACATCGCGATCACGCCGGACGGCAAGAAGGTCTACACGGCGATCGCCGAGGCCCCCGGGGCCCTCGACGTGCTCGACACCGAGTCCGAGGAGATCATCGCGACGATCTCGGTCCACGGCGGCGTGCACAATACCTACGTCACGCCCGACGGCAAGTACGCCGTCGCCGGCATGATCGGCGCGCGCAACCTCACCGTCGTGGACACCGCGACCGACCAGCCGGTGTGGACCACCTACTTCGATCGCGGCATCCGCCCGATGGCGTTCGACCGCCACGAGGACGGCTCGACGCGTCACGTCTACGCGCAGCTCTCCAACTTCAACGGCTTCGGCGTCATCGATTTCTCGACGCGCAAGGAAGTGCGGCGCATCGAGTACCCCGCGGTTCCCGAGGATGAGCAGTTGCCCGGTCACAGCGGCAACACCGCGCACGGCATCGGCGTGACCCCGGACAACAAGTACCTGGTCGCCAACAGCAGCCTGAACAGCAGCGTCTACGTCTACGCGCTGCCGGAGTTGGAGCTGGTCGGCGGCGTCGTCGTCGGCGAGTCGCCGAACTGGATCACGATTACGCCGGACAGCAAGTACGCCTACGTTTCGTTGGCGGACACCAGCAGCGTCGCCGTGGTGGAGATCGAATCGGTGAAGAAGGTCACCGAGATCGTGACGGGCGGCAACGTTCCGAAGCGCAACGCCACGCTGATACTCGATCAGTAGGGATGCGCGCTGTTCTTCGTCTTGCCGGCGCGGCGGCTCCGGTCCTGGTGGCCGGGGTCGTCGTCGCCGCTCCGGGCGTGGAGGTGGCTGCTCCCTCCGTGCGCGATGGTGTCTACACGGTGGAGCAGGCGGATCGCGGCGAGGTCCTGTACGACGACCGGTGCGCCGTGTGCCACGGCGCCATCCGCCAGTTCGTTCCCGGGATGGCGGCCCTGCTCGGCGATCACACCTTTCGGAATTTCTGGCGCGGTCGTTCGCTCGGCGAAATGTTCGGGTACATCCAGGAGACGATGCCGCAGGACGCACCGGGCACGCTCAGCCCCGCCCAGACGGCCGAGATCATGGCGCACATCCTCCGCGGCAACCGCCTGCCGCCCGGCGAGACGGCGCTTCCCGAAGACGAGGAAGCGCTGAACGCGATTCCCTTCGATCCCTGAGTTCCTTTCCCCCATTCCGGGCCAGGCCGTTCTCATACCCCTGCCTTTGTCCGAGGGCTGCACCGCCCAAGGTCGCGCAGACGTCCGGCGGCGCGTGCGACTGCACCGTTCCGTGCACCTCGGTCGCCTACCCGAACAGCAGGTTCACGATGAACGTCGCCGCGAGGATGCCGGCGACGTCGGCCGAGAGGCAAGCGGGCAGCGTATGGCGGGTGTTGCGGATGCCGACGGCCCCGAAGTAGACCGCCAGCGTGTAGAAGGTGGTCTCGGTGCTGCCGTAGACCGTGCTGGCCAGATAGCCGATCACGGAATCGGGGCCATGGGTCTGAATGATCTCGGCGGCCACGCCGAGCGAGCCGGAGCCGGACAGAGGACGAAGCACCGCCACCGGCAGCACTTCGGCGGGCATGCCGATGAGGGTGGTAATCGGTCCCAGCGCGGCTACGAGGGCATCGATGCCGCCGGCGGCGCGGAACATGCCGATGGCCACGAGAATCGCGACCAGGAAGGGGATTATGCGCAAGGCGACGTCGAAGCCCTGCTTCGCGCCTTCGACCAGCGAATCGTATACCCGCACCCCACGCACCCAGCCATACAGCACGAGCGCCGAAACCAGGGCCGGGAGCATCCAGAACGAGGTCATCCCGCGGAACGCGTCCACCGGGGCTTCCGCACCGAGCCGGGTGAGAAAGTCGCGGGCGGCCAGCGCCAGCAGGGCGATCCAGAACGCTCGGGCGATCCAGAGTCGCCCGGCGAGAGGTTCCGGCGCCGCCTCCGGGCCGGCCGGGGCTCCGGCCGGGACTTCCGTCGGTTCGGGCTCCGCCGTCGTTGCGGTCGTCGGGGCTTCGATGGAGGGAGGCGCCGTCCTGCGGTAGCGGCCGAGGCGCGATAGCAGTAGCGCCGCGGTGACGCCGACAATCGTCGCCGACCCGCTGGCGAACCACGTCGGGAAGAAGATCCCGGCCGCGTCCTCCGACCCGAGCGCGGCGCGCACGCCGATCATGCCGCTGGGCAGCACGGCCAGACCCGCCGTATTGATGGCGAGGAACAGCGCCATCGCGTTGGTGGCGGTGCCCGGGCGGCTGTTCAGCTTGTCGAGCTCCTGGATCGCCTTGATGCCGAACGGCGTGGCGGCGTTGCCGAGGCCCATCATGTTGGCGGCGATGTTGAGGATCATCGCGCTGATCGCCGGGCTGTCGTCCGGCACGTCCGGGAAGAGCCGACGCATGACGGGGCGGACCGCGCGGGCGATGGTGGCCATCAGCCCGCCGTTCTCGGCGACGCGCATCAACCCCAGAAAGAAGGCCATGACGCCGACGAGCCCGATCGCGAGGTCGACGGCGTTGCGCGCCGACGAAAGGATCGCTCCGGTGAGATCCTCCATGCGGCCCGTGGCCGCGGCCAGGAGCACCGAGGCGAGCGCAACCGAGACGAAAAGACCGTTCAGCATTGGGCAGGCCGGGCTACCGGGCGACCGGAGCCGATCGTAGCAGGAACCGTGATGGAACCTTCGGACGTCGCCGGTGTCCAAACGTACAGTGGCTCGGAGGCGCTCGCGACCGCAAGGTCGGCGGCCTCCTTGCATAAGGTACGGTGGTACGCGAACCTTGGCGGGACGGCGAAGGCCGCGAACGCGGCCTCTGGTGGGGCTCTTGAGATCTGCATCGGCTGTCGAATGGTCGGCGCTCCCCGCGGCCGACACCTCGCTGATCGACCGGTGCGTCGAAGGGGACGAGGAGGCGTGCCGCCGGCTGGTCGAAACGCACCAGGCGATGGTGTTCCAGCTCGCACTCGCGCTGCTGGGTGATCGCGAGGAGGCGCTCGACGTCTCGCAGGACGTCTTTCTGCGTGTGTTCCGGACCTTGGCGAGGTTCCGCGGGGACGCGACGCTCAGGACCTGGATCTACCGCATCGTCGTCAATCAGGCGCGTAACCGGCAGCGGTCCTGGACGCGGCGTCGGCGGGATGCGCAGGTCTCGCTGGAGGACTACGCGTCCGCCCACGGCGAGCCGCGGGCCACGAATCAACCGGGAGCCGACGTACGGCTCGAGCGGCGACAGCTCGCGAAGCGCATGCGGGCGGCCATCGGCGCGCTGCCGTTCGAACAGCGGTCGGCCCTGGTGCTGCGGGAGTTCCACGGCATGCGGTACCAGGAGATCGCCTTCTCGCTCGGCGTGACGGTGGGTACGGTCAAGTCTAGACTCGCGCGCGGGCGCGCCGCGCTCCGCGAATCGCTGAAGGAGCTCTGGCCAAGGTGACCTGCAGATGGACGCGGCGGCATCTGGCCGCCTATATCGACGACGAGCTCTCCGTGGGCAAGCGGATTGCCGTCGACGCGCACCTCGCCGAATGCCCGGCCTGCGTTCGTCTAGCGGACGAGGAGCGGGAGCTGAGCCGCACGGTGCGGCTGGTGGCGGGAGATCGGCTGGACGACGACATCGTCGAGCGCCTGCGCGTGGTCGGGGGCATGGTGCTGAGCCGTATCGCCGCCGAGCGGGAAGTGGCCCGTACGACCGGCATGCGCGGGCTGGCGGACAATCTGCACAGAGTCTGGCTGGCCGGCGCCGCCTGTGCGGTGACCGTCGTCTGCGCGTTGGTCGCGGCCAGCGCCGTCAGTACCGTGCAGAGCCCTGATTCGCTGGCGGCGATGATGGAGGCTCTGTCGAATCCGGGTTCGAACGAGAATCCCGTGCAGCTTCGGACCGGAATGGTCGCACCGCAGTTGAGCCCCGAAGCAGTGCTCCTGACCCTGCCCGAGCCGATGCCGCTGCCCGGCCGCCCGACCGGGGTGACGTTCGCGGTCGTCGTCACGCGCGAGGGAACGGTCTCGGGAATCGAGGTGCTCGGGTCGAGCGGGCCGGACCCGCTGAGCTGGCACGAACTGGTCGACTCGGCATACGGCTCGCGGTTCCTGCCGGCCGAGTACCGCGGCGCGCCGGTGGCGGTCAACATGGTCTGGGTGGTCGAGCAGGTGACGATCCTGGCCGACGCGTCCATGTCCGACGGCCGCGACGTCGCCTTCGCGCCTACCGCGTAGCCGGGGTCCGGCCCCGAGAGAGATCAGCGAGCGGAGGCCGTCGCGGTATTCCGCATGGCGTCCGTGACGCGCAGCACCAGCCGGTCGAGGTCCGCGGCCGGCACGGCCAGCTCGAAGCGCTCCTCACGCTCGTCGGCGATGCCGTCCGCCGGATAGGCCGCCTGCCAGAGATCGGGGTCCACCCTGTACTCCACGCGGTCGAGCGTCGATTGGGCGTCGGAGACCAGCAGGCGTACGCGAGCCTGGTTTCCGGACGGGGTCACGCTCTCGACGACGATGCGGGGCGGCGTGTTGTCGACGTCGAAGGGCGCGGTGTCGCGCAGGGCCGTCAGTGCCTGGCCCGGTGCGTTCGCTCCGGCGTCGGTGGCGACGATGCGTACGACGTAGGTGCCGTCCGGCGTCGACGTCGTGTCCCAGGTGAAGAGGCGCGTCGTCAGGTCCCGCTGCAGCACCCGCCATTCGGCGGCGGTCTCCTCGCGGTAGCGGATCTCGAACCGCAGCGGGTCGTCGTTGGGATCGCGCGCCTCCCAGGCGAAGGATTGGAGGCCCTTGCGATAGACCTGCCGGCCCAGGGTCGGCGTCTGCGCCGCGCCGGGCGCCGGCGGCGGGGCCGCGGGATCGCGCACGGCGTCCAGTCCGGCGATCGGCGGGTCGGTCGGAAACGCCTGCAGGTTGACCCGTCCGGGAGGATGAACCGTGACCTGCGTGACCTCGGGGGCGAGATTGCGGGGCAGGTAGGCCGCGGTGACCGAGAAGAGCGCCGGTGCGACGCCGGCCCCCTCGAACTCCGCCTTCCACTGCAGGTAGCGCGCCTTGGGACTGCTGATGGCCGTGCCGGCCGGAACGGTGTACGCCTCGGACCAGGGACTCCAGGTCTCGCCGGGAACCGCGGTGTTGCCCGCGCGGGTATGCAGGCGGACGGAGCTGTTGCCCGGCGTGCTCGCGCGCCAGCGAATCGTGCCCCATGTCGCCACCGTACGCGCATCGTGCACATCGGAAACGTAGGTGCCGCTGCCGGCCCGGCTCGAGGCGAGACGGTGCAGGTTGCCCGGGTTCGCCGTGGTGAAGTAGGTCTGGCCGTCCGGTCCGTCGACGAAGCGGGTGACCTGCCCGGCGGCGGCGCGGGTGAGGAGCACCGTCGTCCGCGGCCGGCCCTGCACGCGGAAGATCTTTCCTTCCGGACCGGTGCCGACGATGACGGCGCCCTCGGCGTCGATCACGGCGTCATAGGGCGTGTCCGCGGTCGACTGCCACACCACGTCCCAGATGCCGTCCGGCGCGATGCGGTACACGGCGCCGCCCAGTGCGGTCGAGGGCGCGGCGGCGCCCGTGCTCGGCGCGGACGGGGCCGCCGCCGGCGTGGCCGGCGCGCTGGCCGTCACCGTCACCGACACGCTGGTGGTCACCACCGGAGTAGCGGAAGCAGCCGCGGCGGGGGCGGCGGGGCCCGCCGAGATAGGCGCCGCGGCGCCGCCGGCGGCCAGCGCCAGGACCGCGCCGTCGCGGGCGAGGCGGATCGACGTGATCTCGTCGTGCTGCGTATCGAGCAGCACGAACGCGCGCCCCGCCGCGTCGAGCCGCAGCACGCGGCCGGGCGAGCCGGTACCGGCGACGAGGCGGCCTTGCGCGTCCACGGCGAGCGACCGGACGTGCGCGGCGCCCGTGTCGTACAGCAGTGCCGCGCTGCCGTCCGGCGGGATGCGGTAGATCCGCCCGGGATTGCCGGTGCCCGCGTACAGCGATCCGTCGGAGCCCGTTGCGAGCGCCCAGACGTACGGTTCCTCCGCGTCGAACACGTCGCGCCGCGTGCCGCGGGCGTCGAGGGCGGCGATCAGTCCGCCGGGCGACAGCGCGGCGTACACGGTCCCGCCCGTCCCGACCGCCAGCGCCTGCACGTCGCCGGAGGCGCCAGCGAGGACGGTGCTCGCTTCACCGGCGGGAGACACGCGGTAGACGGCGCCGGGAGGGCCGCCGCCGACCCAAAGCGCCCCGCCGGCCCGCGCGAGCGACCAGAGAAACGGCAGCCCCGTGGCATGCACCCGCTCGGCGTTCGGCCCCAGCAACAGCCGCCCGCCGGCGTCGATGGAGACGTTGTCCGCCCTGCCGCGCAGGAACTCCGCCTGCGTGGAGACGCGCCAGAAGACAGGGCTGGCCGCGGACACCACGACGATTGCAGCGGCCGCGGCGAGCGCGGCGGCGACAATTCCCGTGAGGCGCCGGCGCGCGAGAGACGTCATTCGGCCTCGACCGCAAAGGAGAGTTGGCGGGAGCCGGAGGTGACGTAGCCGATCGGAACCTCCCATTCGCCCAGCGTCGCTTCGCGCAAGCGGGTCACGTCGCCGCCGGCGCGGTCACCGTCGAGCACCGCGAGCACCGACGGGGGCAACCCCGCCCGCGGCTGCCCGCGCACCACGGCGCCGGGTCGCGAGGCCAGCAACTGCACGTACAGGCGGTCCTGCTGCCGTCCCGTGCTGAGGGCCCGGATCAACTGCGGCAGCGAGCGGGCCTGCTGCGGCTGCCGCCCGGCCCGCACCTCGCGCCGGTCGAGCGTCGCCGCGTCGGCCACCAGAAGTTGCACGGAGCCGGTCACGTCGCGAGGCAGCTCGACGTCGACCGTATGCGCTATCGCGACGCCTTCGACCGTGCGGACGACCACCCCGATCGGAACCGTATCACCGGGCCGGATGCGGTCCGCGTCGATGCGGACCTGCTCCAGCGTGGCCGTACGGGGGCGTTCGTAGGTGTTGATATCGATATCGATGCGTTCCACCTCGACCGGTCCGAATCGGTTGCCGAGAAGAGACATCAACGGCGTCGTCGCCGAGAGCGCCGCGCTGAAGGCGGCCGATTGCCCCGTGAAGACGTTGCCGAACGCCAGGTTGCCGTACCCGCCTCCCAGGGCGGCGATTCCCGACACTTCGTAGGTGCTGCTCGGGGCGACGTCGCGGTTCCATGAGAGGAACGTGTTGAGCACACCGGTCAGCGTCAGGATCGGCGTGAACAAGGGGTCGTCGATGATCTCGAACGTGAACCGTTCGCGCAGGCGGCGGTCGGCGGCCGAGATCGACAGCGTGACCGGAATCAGCTCGGGTCCGTTCCCGAGACTCCCGTAGATGCCGGTCGATCGGTCCTGGTCGATCGTCCCGAGCACGGGGCCGATGGTGGCCAGCCGCGACGAGATCGCGAGACTCGGCAGCAGCGTGGTGACGTGGGCCCGGGTCATCGGCAACTGGGCCCGTCCGAGGTTGTAGAACGGGTGGCCGAAGGCATACACCCGGCCGTCCTCGACCAGGGTGACCGTGCCGGTTCCCGCCATGGCCAGGTCGCCCTGGATCAGGCTGGCGCCTATCGGGTCTCCCGGTTGCAGGGGCGGCCCGTCGTCAACGCCGGAAGACGGCCCCCCGCGTTGGCCTCCGACGGTGGGAACGAGACCGCCGGCGCCGAACGCGGCGTTCCAGAGGTCATGGATCTCGGGCGTGAACCCGCTCAGCACCAGCGGTGTCGCAATCGGCCGCAGCAACGCGCCGAGCCTTCCTGCGGCGACCGCCGGCAGGCCGGCGGCGCGGACGTCGCCGGGGCGCCGGGCGAAGGGCTCGGCGGGTGGCAGGGCGCGCGCGACGACGTCGACCAGGGTGTCGCGTGTGACGTCGCGCGCCGGCGGAAGCGGTATGGACCACCGCCGAGCGGCAAGCAGCGGGGTCGAGTCCGTCGCGGCCATCTCCTCGATCGGGGTGATGCCCGCGATCGCTTCGCGGGAGAACGACCCGAGCGCGTAGGAGACGGCGCCCACCAGACGATCGTCGATGTAGACCGGGCTGCCGCTCATGCCCTGGATGACCCCGGTCTGCGCCAGCGGACCGCCTTCGAGCCTGGCGACGATGAGCGAGCGCCGGGGACCGAGCACGTTGGTGAGCACGCCGAGCACCTGTACGTCGAACCGGTCGCGGGTCGCTCCGCCGAATACCGTGACGCCGAAGCCCCGCATCCCGACCTCGATCTCGTCCACCGGCATTCGGGAGGTGACCGCCGGCAACGGGACCAGCGTCGCGGCCGCGAGCGCGATACCCGCGGCAACGGCCGAAAAGCGGCTTGGCGTGAGTCTCATGGCGACCGGGCTTCCTTCCGTCGAGAACCATCATACCGTCAAGCGGTTCCCGGCGACTGCAATTGACACTCCGATCCACCTCTGCTACCGTCAGAACTTGGCCCGCGCGGTGGGACAAGCGGCGGCAAAGGCGATGTTTCCCACGGTCAGAACGATGCGCAATCCTGGTGAGGCGGCGGAAAGTCGGCCCTGTTGGTGGCGCCGCACGTTTATCGCCTCGCAGGGAGGGGCTGGCTGACAGGCCGACGTCACTGGACAGGACAACCCAGCCTCTTCAACCCCCAGGGTGAAGAGGCTTTTTTTGTGGGCAGCGGAGACGAATGGGCGACGGCAGGACCCGGTTGTGCGCGACGGTGACGGCGGAAACGACGTCCGAGTTGCGTGCGCGGCGCGACGCGCAGGAGGGGGCGGACCTCGTGGAGTTGCGTCTGGACAGCGTAGCCGATCCCGACGTCGGCGGCGCGCTCGCGGACCGCCGACGCCCGGTGGTGGCCACCTGCCGGCCGACCTGGGAGGGAGGCGCGTTCGCGGGCAGCGAGGCCGAGCGCCGCCGCATTCTGCTGGAGGCCTGCCGCCTCGGCGCCGAGTACGTCGACGTGGAGCAGCGGGCCGGATTCGCGGATGAGGTCCTCGCTGCCCGCGGCGGCCGCGGGGTGGTCCTGTCGTTCCACGACTTCGACGGCGTACCGGCGGATCTGGAGGCCCGGTATCGGTCGATGCGGGCCACCGGGGCCGAAGTGGTGAAGATCGCGTCGACGGCGGGCAGGCTTACGGAGGCTCTGCGGGTGGCGAGGCTTGGGAGCGACGACGAACCCCGGGTCCTGATCGGCATGGGGGTGGCGGGGATCCCGTCGCGCGTCCTGGCCGGCCGGTTCGGTTCGTGCTGGACCTACGCGGGTGACGGAATCGCGCCCGGGCAGATCGACCTGGTGCGGATGCGGGAGCAGTTTCGGTTCCGGGAGATTGCGGAGAGTACCGCCGTCTACGGCGTGCTCGGGTCGCCCATCGGTCACTCGCTCTCCCCGGCGATGCACAACGCCGGCTTTCGGGCGCACGGCATCGACGCGGTCTACCTGCCTCTCGAAGCCGCCGACGTGGAGGACTTCCTGGCCTTCGCCGACGCCGTCGGACTGCGGGGCGCCAGCGTCACCGCGCCCTTCAAGGAAGCGATCGTGCCGCACGTGGCCGAGCAGGACGCCATCGGCAACGCGATCGGCGCGGTAAACACGGTGCGCCCTCTGGCCGGCGGGGTCTGGGAGGGCCTCAACACCGACGTGCCCGGACTGCTGGCGCCGCTGGCCGGCCGCATGGCGCTGGCCGGTGCGCGGGCGACCGTGCTGGGATCGGGCGGGGTGGCCCGGGCCGCGGCGTTCGCGCTGCGCGGCGCGGGCGCGGACGTTACCGTTTGCGCGCGGCGTCCGGAACGGGCCGCCGCCGTCGCGGACGTGGCGCCCGGCACCCGTACGGCGCCGCTGCCGCCGCGACCGGCCTCCTGGGATCTGCTGATCAACACCACGCCGCTGGGGACGTGGCCCGCTGCCGGACGGAGCCCGCTGCCGGACGGGCCGTTCGATGGACGCCTGGTGTACGACCTCGTGTACAACCCGCCGGAGACCCGCCTGATGGCGGACGCGGCGCGTGCGGGGTGCGACACCATCGGGGGGCTCGACATGCTAGTGGCCCAGGCCGTCCGCCAGTTCGCGTGGTGGACGGGCGAGACCCCGTCCGCCGATCGGTTCCAGCAGGCGGCCGAGCAGGATCTCGCCCGGCAGGCGCAAGGGGTCTCGGGGGCCGCCGCGCAGCCCGCGTGACGGAAACGCCGTCATGGACACGATGACCGCAACGACGTTCGACGAGTTCCGAGAGCTGGCCCGCGGCGCCACGTTCGTGCCGGTCTGCCGGGAGGTGCTGGCCGACCTGCTGACCCCGGTCTCGGCCTTCCTCAAGGTGGCCGAGACCGCCGACCACGCGTTTTTGTTCGAGAGCGTGGCCGGGGGCGAGCATCTCGCCAGGTACTCGTTTCTCGGCAAGGATCCGTTCCTCGTCCTGCGGTCGGCGGAGGGCAGGACGATCCGGCAGCAGGGAGGGCGCACGGAGGAGCTGGCCGAACCGTTCCTGGGAGCGTTGCGAGGACTGCTGGCTCGCTACCGCGCACCGCGGGTGCCCGGCCTGCCCCGCTTCGCGGGCGGGGCGGTCGGATTTCTCGGGTACGACACCGCCAAGTGGTTCGAGCCGACGCTGGAGCGGGCGCGCGCCGCGCATCCGAAGCCGGCCGAAGCGGGCGACGACGCGGCGTTCATGCTGTTCGACACCGTCATGGCCTTCGACCACGTCAAGCACCGCATCCTGATCATCGCCAACGCCGAGGTGGAGGAGGGTTGCGATCTCGAGGCGTGCTACGCGCTCGCGCTGGCCCGGATCGGCTTTCTGGAGGCCGAGCTGCGGCGCCAGCTCTCGGAGCCGCCGCCCGCCTCGGGGGGGGCCGTATCGTTTCGCTCGAACACGACGCAGGCGGCTTTCGAGGATGCCGTGCGCCGCGCCAAGGACTACATCACGGCCGGCGACATCTTCCAGGTCGTGCTCTCGCAGCGGTTCGAGACCGAGATCGAGAGCGATCCGTTCACCGTCTATCGGGCGCTGCGGTACGTGAATCCGTCCCCCTACATGTACTTCATCCGCCTGGGAGGGGTTTCCATCGTCGGGTCGTCACCCGAGATGCTCGTGCGCGTCGAGGGCCGGCGCGCCGAGACGCACCCGATCGCCGGCACGCGGCCGCGAGGGGTGACCGCCGAGGCGGACGCGAGGCTGGCCGACGAGCTGCGGGCGAACGAGAAGGAGCGGGCCGAGCACGTGATGCTGGTCGACCTCGGCCGCAACGATCTCGGGAGGGTATCCGCCTACGGCTCCGTGCAGGTGCCGCAGTACATGGCGCTGGAGCGGTACTCGCACGTGATGCACCTGGTCTCGAGGGTCGTCGGCGAGCTGACCGACGACCATGACCGGCTCGACGCCCTCGCGGCGTGCTTTCCGGCGGGCACGGTGTCCGGGGCCCCGAAGATCCGCGCGATGGAGATCATCGACGAGCTCGAGCCGACACGTCGCGGCATCTATGCCGGCGCGGTCGGCTACGTCGACTTCGCCGGGCATCTGGATTGCTGCATTACGATCCGCACCATCGTGATTCGCGACGGACGCGCGTGGGTGCAGGCCGGGGCCGGCATCGTCGCCGATTCGGATCCGACGGCCGAGTACGAGGAGACGCGGGCCAAGGCGTCGGCGCTCTTCGGTGCGCTGCACATGGCCGAGAGCGGGCGCGGGCCGTCGGCCAGCGGAGCAAGGAATCGGTGATGGTGCTCGTGATCGACAACTACGACTCGTTCACCTACAACCTGGTGCAGTACTTGGGAGAGCTGGGCGCCGTGCTGCGCGTGGTCCGCAACGACGCCCTCGCCGTGGCCGACGTCGACCGGCTCGACGTGGAGCGCATCGTGATCTCGCCGGGGCCGGGCCGGCCGGAGCAGGCCGGAATCACGGTCGACCTCATCCGCGCGTACGCGCCGCGGGTTCCGATTCTCGGCGTCTGCCTCGGGCACCAGGCGATCGGTATCGCGTTCGGCAGTGCGGTGGTGGCCGCGCCGGCCCTGCTGCACGGAAAGACGTCCACGGTCGAGCACGACGGGCGGGGCGTGTTCGACGGGCTCACCGAGCCGTTCCCCGCCGGAAGATATCATTCGCTCGCCGTCGATCGAGCTACGGTGCCCGACGACCTCGAGGTGGCGGCGACGGCGCGCGAGGACGGGACCATCATGGCGGTCCGCCATCGCCGCTGGCCGGTCCACGGCGTGCAGTTCCATCCTGAATCGGTGCTGACCGGCGAGGGTCGACGCGTCCTGGGCAACTTCCTCGCCTGCCAGGTTCCCTGAGAGTCATGCGTGAGACACTCGATACGCTGCTCCGGCGCGAGGACCTGACCGAGGCGCAGGCCGCGGACGCGATGGACCAGGTGATGCAGGGCGCCGCCACGCCCGCGCAGATCGCCGGCTTCCTCGTCGCCCTGGCCATGAAGGGGGAGCGCCCGCGGGAGATCGTCGGTCTCGCCCGCGCCATGCGGGCGCATGCGGTGGCTCTGTCGCGGCCCCGCGCATCGAGCTTCGACACCTGCGGCACCGGCGGCGACCGGTCGCATACGTTCAACGTCTCGTCGCTCTCCGCCATCGTCCTCGCCGCCTGCGGCGTCGAGGTGGCCAAGCACGGCAACCGCTCGGTGTCGAGCCGCTGCGGAAGCGCCGACCTGTTCGAGGCACTCGGGGTGAACCTGGCCGCGCCGCCCGCGGTGGTCGAGCGCTGTCTCGACGAGGCTGGCATCGCGTTCTTCTTCGCGCCGGCCTTTCATCCGTCCATGCGGCACGCCGGCCCGGTCCGGCGGGAGCTCGGCATCCGCACGGCGTTCAACCTGCTCGGCCCACTCACCAATCCCGCCGGCGCACGCCGCCAGGTGGTCGGGGTGCCGCGGCCGGAGCTGGCCGAGCTGGTCGCCCGCGCGCTGGCCGAGCTGGGCTCCGAGCGCGCCTGGGTGGTGCACGGCGCGGAGGGACTGGACGAAGTCTCGGCGGTGGGGCACACGAAGGTCTGCGAGGTGCGCGCCGGCACCGTCTCGACGCTCCACGTGCACCCGTCCGACTTCGGTCTGACGCCGACGACCCTGGACCGGCTGCGTGTCGACGGGCTGGACGACAGCGTCCGCATCGCACGTGCCGTGCTGGGTGGCGAGTCGGGCCCGCCGCGCGACTTCGTGCTCGCCAACGCCGCGGCCGGGCTGCTGGTGGCCGGCTGCGTCGACTCGTTGGAGGATGGCATGCAGATGGGGCTCGACGCACTGCGGAGCGGCCGTGCGGCGGCGACCGTGGAGCGCATGGCACAGTGCTCGCAGGCCCCGGAGCCGGAAGGATGACCGCCGCCGTGCAGACGACGCCGGCCGACCTGCTGGAGACCATCGTCGAAGCCGCACGCCGCGCGGTGGAGGAGCGGCGGGCGCGTTGCCCGCTGCGCGAAGTCGAGCGCGCCGCGGCGCGCCGGCGACCACGGGGGAACCGCTTCGCGGCCGCGCTGGCCGATCCGGATCGCTGCAGCGTGATCGCGGAATGCAAGCGCCGCTCGCCATCGCGCGGCGTGATCCGCGCCGACTACGAACCCACGCAGATCGCGGCCGGCTACGCGGCGGCCGGCGCGGCGGCGGTCTCCGTCCTGACCGAGCCCGCCTTCTTCGACGGCGATCGCGATCATCTCCGCGCGGTGCGCGAGCGGGTGGACGTGCCGTTGCTGCAGAAGGACTTCATCGTCTCCGAGTACCAGCTGATCGAGGGGCGGGCGGCCGGCGCCGACGCGGCTCTCCTGATCGCGGCTGCGCTCGACGACCGGACGCTCCGCAGACTTGCCGCGGAGGCCGCCGGTCTGGAGCTTGCCGTGCTGGCCGAGGTCCACAATCGGCGCGAGCTCGACAGGGTGCTCGGCGCGGGAGCGGCGGTGGTCGGCGTCAACAACCGCAACCTCCGGACGCTCGCCGTCGATCTCGAGGCGTCCCGGACCTTGATCGAAGCGATTCCGGAAGGGGTCGTCGCGGTGGCGGAGAGCGGGCTGCGCAGCGCGGCCGACCTGCAGGCGCTGCGGGACGCGGGGTACGACGCGTTCCTGATGGGCGAGTCGCTCATGAGCCGGTCGGACCCCGGCGCCGCCCTCGCAGGGATGCTCGCCGCGGTCGAGCCGGCGCCGCGGGGCGCCCGCGGCGGCGTCACTGCCTGAGATCGAGAACATGGCTCGTGCGAAAGTGAAGGTCTGCGGCATCACGCGACGGGACGACGCCCTGCGCGCGGCCGATCTCGGGGCGTCGGCCGTCGGCTTCGTCTTCTGGCCGCGGAGCCCGCGCTACGTCGAGCCCGAGACGGCGGCGGCATTCGCCCGCGAGCTGCCGGCCGACGTCGCGCCGGTCGGGGTCTTCGTCGATCCCGCGGTGAGCGATGTGCGCCGCATCGCCGAGCTGGTGGGCCTGGCCGCGGTCCAGCTTCACGGAGACGAGCCGGCCACGCTGTGCGACGGGTTGCCGTATCGCGTGCTGAAGGCGGTGGCGGTGGCGGGCGAGACCACCACCCGCGACGCCGCCGGCCGGGTGCCCGGCCACATCACCGTGCTGCTCGACGCCCGCGATCCGGTACGCCGGGGAGGGACCGGACGAACCGTCGACTGGCGCGTGGCGGCCGGCGTGGCCGCCCGCCGCCGGATCTTCCTCGCCGGCGGCCTTGCGCCGGAGAACGTGGGCGCCGCGCTGAGCACCGTCCGGCCGTACGGGATCGACGTATCGAGCGGTGTCGAGGAGCAGCCGGGCCGCAAGGACGCCGGCCGGCTGCGCGAGTTCTTCGAGGAGGTGGCACGCGCATGACGGCTCCGAGCTTCGGGCGGCGCGATCCGGACTCGCGCGGGTACTTCGGGGAGTACGGGGGCCGCTTCGTTCCCGAAACGCTGGTCGCACCGGTGGAGGAGCTGGAGCAGGCCTATCGCGAGGCCCGCCGGGACCCGGCGTTTTCCGCCGATCTCGAGGCGCTGCTGCGGCATTACGTCGGCCGGCCCACGCCCGTCTACGAGGCGACACGCCTGCGGGCCGCGCTGGAAGCCGGCGCGGGATCGGGCGGCGTGGCGCGGATCTTCCTGAAGCGGGAGGACCTGGCCCATACCGGCGCCCACAAGATCAACAACGCGCTGGGCCAGGCGCTGCTCGCGGTCAGGATGGGCAAGCGGCGGGTCGTGGCGGAGACCGGCGCCGGACAGCACGGCGTGGCCACGGCCACCGCCTGCGCGCTGCTCGGGCTCGCGTGCGAGGTCTACATGGGCGCCGACGACATGCGGCGGCAGGCGCTCAACGTCTATCGGATGCGCCTGCTCGGGGCGACCGTCTCGCAGGTCGACTCCGGGAGCCGGACATTGAAGGACGCCATCAACGAGGCGATGCGGGACTGGGTGACGAACGTCGAGGACACCTACTACCTGCTCGGCTCGGTGCTGGGCCCGCACCCGTATCCGCTGATGGTGCGCGAGTTCCAGTCGGTGATCGGCCGCGAGGCGCGTACGCAGATGGACGAGCTGGCGGGTCGCGCTCCGGACGTCGTGGTCGCCTGCGTGGGGGGAGGCAGCAACGCCCTGGGCATCTTCGACGGCTTCGTCGAGAACGCCGAGGTGCGGCTGGTCGGCGTCGAGGCTGGGGGCGAGGCGCTGGTGGCGGGGCGTCACGCGGCGCGATTCGCGACCGGGGTGGCCGGCGTGCTGCAAGGCACGCGCAGCTATCTCCTGCAGGACCTCGACGGCAACATCGAGCCCACGCACTCGGTGTCGGCCGGGCTCGACTACGCCGCCGTGGGGCCCGAGCACGCGTGGCTCCGCGATCTCGGCCGCGCGGAGTACGCCTCGGCGTCCGATGAGGAGGCGCTCGCCGCGTTCCGGCTGCTCGCCCGCACCGAAGGGATTCTGCCGGCCCTCGAGTCGGCCCACGCGGTGTCGCACGCAAGCCGCCTCGCGCAGCGCTTGGGCCGCGAACGCATCATCGCCGTGAACCTGTCAGGGCGGGGCGACAAGGATGTGGACGCGATCAGGGAACGCGAGCCGGCGGAGGGATAGCAAGAGCATGTCGCGTCTGGAGCGTACGTTCGAGACCTTGCGGCGCCGCGGCCGGCACGGCCTCGTGACGTTCACGACGGCGGGCGATCCGGATCTGGAGCGTTCCGCCGAGATCCTGCAGGTGCTGGACCGGGCCGGCGCCGACGTCCTGGAAGTCGGCGTGCCGTTCTCCGACCCGCTCGCCGACGGACCGGTGATTCAGCGGGCGTCGGAACGGGCGCTGCGCGCCGGCGCCACGCTCGCCCGGGTGCTGGACCTCGTGGCCGAGGTGCGACCGGACATCTCGGCCGGAATCGTGCTGTTCACCTATGCCAACCCGGTCGTGCGCATGGGCACGACCCGGTTCGTCGACCGGGCCGCGGCGGCCGGCGTCGACGGCGTGCTCGCACTCGATCTCCCGATCGAGGAGGCCGACCGGTTTCGCGACGCGACGCTGGGCACCGGAATCGACCCGATCTTCCTGCTCAGCCCCACCACGACCGACGCGCGCATCCGCCGTGCGGCGGCGCTGGGGCGCGGGTTCCTCTACGGCATATCGCGGCTGGGGGTGACCGGCGCCCGCAGCGCGATTGCCGACGGCGCCGAGGCGCTGGTCGGCCGCATTCGGCGGGCTACCGATCTGCCGGTCGCGCTCGGCTTCGGCATCTCGCGCCCAGAACACGTGGCGGAAGTGGGACGCTGGGCCGACGCCGCGGTCGTCGGCAGCGCGTTGATCGACGTCATCGCCCGGGCCGCGCCGGACCGCGTGCTGGGTGACGTGGAGCGGTACGTGCGGTGGCTGCGCGGCGAGGTCGACACTCCCGCGGGCCGCGCCGCGTCCGTGGGCGCGGGAGAGCAGTGAGATGCCGGAAGGCAGGTCCCAGGGTGATCCGCCGGCGCCCGCGAACATCGCGGAGCAGCTCGATGCGTACCGGCGTCGGATCGATCGGTTGGACGAGGAAATCGTGCGTCTCCTGAACGCCCGTGCGACCTGCGCGAACGAGATCGGGCGGCTCAAGGAGCAGGTGGGAATGGAAGTCTACCAGCCGGGCCGGGAACGGACCGTGCTCGATCACGTGCGGCGGGTCAACGCGGGTCCCCTGGCGGACGTCGCGATAATCCGCCTGTTCGAGCGGATCATCGACGAGTCGCGCCGTCTGGAACGGCTGCGGGATGCAGGAGAGCCCGGGAACGGGTAGCCCGGCCGGACGCGCCGGGCGCAGGGAGTAGAGTGCGATGGTGGTCGTCATGCAGGAACGCGCGTCGGAGGACCAGATTCAGCACGTCATCGCCACGCTCGTCGAGCGGAACTTCGACGTGCATCGCTCGACCGGCGCGCTCAAGACCGTGCTCGGGGCGGTCGGCGGGAACCGGGAATTCGACACCGGCGTGATCGAGGTCATGGACGGCGTGCAGCAGGTGCTGCGCATCACCGAGCCCTACAAGCTGGCCAGCCGCACCTTCAGGCCGACCTCCACCGTCGTTTCGCTGGGAGGGTTCCGGATCGGCGGCGACGAGGTGATCGTCATGGCGGGGCCCTGCTCCGCCGAGACGGAGCAGCAGGTCGATTCCGCCGCCGCCACGGTAGCCGGGGCCGGCGCCAAGATGCTGCGCGGCGGGGCGTTCAAGCCGCGCAGCTCGCCCTACAGCTTCCAGGGCCTCGGCGAGGCGGGCCTGCAAATGCTGCGCGCCGCCTGCGACCGGCATCGGCTGAAGCTGGTGACCGAGGTGATGGACGTCAGCCAGATCGAGCTGGTAGGCAGGTACGCCGACATGCTGCAGGTGGGCGCCCGCAACATGCAGAACTACAGCCTCCTGCGCGAGCTGGGGCGGTCGCGGACGCCCATTCTGCTCAAGCGCGGCATCTCGGCGACGATCGAGGAGTGGCTGCTCTCGTCGGAGTACGTGCTGGCCGGCGGCAACGGCAACGTGGTCCTCTGCGAGCGGGGCATCCGCACGTTCGAGCCGTACACCCGGAATACGCTGGACATCTCGGCGATCCCGGTTATTCACAAGCTGAGCCATCTGCCCATCATCGTCGACCCGAGCCACGGAACCGGACTGCGCGACAAGGTGGCCCCGATGGCTCGGGCGGCGGTGGCGGCGGGCGCGGACGGACTGCTGATAGAGGTGCATCCCGACCCGGACCACGCCCGGAGCGACGGCGCGCAGTCGATGTTCCCGGAGCAGTTCGAGCGCCTGATGTCCGAGCTGCGCATCATCGCCCCGGCGATCAGCCGGAGCATCTGCGTGGAGCCGGTGGCCCGCCGGGTGGCGGCCTCGCACGTCTGAGCCGGGGCAACAGCCATGGCGGACACACCTCGCATGCTGCCGGTCATACAGCCGGGAACGGCACCGTCGGCCCCGCCGGTGTTCGATCGGGTGGCGATCGTCGGGCTCGGCCTGATTGGCGGGTCCCTGGCCCTCGCCGTTCGGGAGACCTGGCCGACCGGAATGGTGATCGGCGTCGACGACAAGCCGGTGCTCGAGCGCGCGATGGTGCGCCACGCCATCGACGTCGCCGCGGACGATCCGGTCGTGATGGCGGACGCCGATCTCGTGGTGCTGGCCGCTCCCGTCCGTACCAATCTGGCCCTGCTTGCCGACCTCGAAGAGCACGTGCGGGGCGCGGCGATCGTCACCGACGTCGGCAGCACGAAACGCGACCTGGTCGCAGCGGCGCGCGCGCTGCCGTCCCGGCTGACCTTCGTCGGCGGACATCCGCTCGGAGGCGCGCCGCGCAGCGGCATCGACCACGCGCGTCCGGACCTGTTCCGGGACCGGCCGTGGCTCTTCACGCCGTCCGGCGACCACCATGGCGCAGCGCTCGAGAAGCTGCGCCGGTTCGTCGCCGGCTTCGGCGCCGTGCCTCACGTGCTGGCCCCCGACGCCCACGATCGCCTGCTCGCCTTTCTCAGCCACGTGCCGCAACTCACCGCCAGCGTGCTCATGCACGTCGTCGGCGATGCCATCGGCGAGGACGGGTTGGCGCTGAGCGGGCGGGGTCTGGCGGACACCACGCGGCTGGCGTCGAGCCCCGCGGACATCTGGCGGGACATCTGCGCCACGAACGCGGACGAGATCGGGACCGCGCTCGACGAGCTGATCCGGGAGCTTCAGGCGGCTCGAGACCATCTCGCCGACGGCAAGGCGGTGGACCGGATCTTCGACTCGGCTTCCCGGTGGAGGGCCGCGCTCGCGGCCCGCCGCCGCGCCCCCCAGGGGGAATGACTACCGGAAACGGTTGCCGCGCACCTCGATGCGCGTGCGGGCCGAGATGAGGATGTCGTCCCGGCGCTTCAGATTGAGGCGCACCTCGTAGCGGCCGGCGTAGTCGAAGGTATGGCGGACCGAGAAGCGGCGGCGGATCTCCGTCCGGCCCGGCTCGAACGGATTGCAGTCCGGCGTGCTCTCCGACAACGTGTCGTCGCCCCAGTCCCACTCGATGGTCGTGCAGTAGAGCTCCTCGTTGTCGTCCGGACCACCGTCGAGGGTTCCGACGAACAGAATGCTCGCGGGAGCGAGCCCCACGCGCGGCGTAGCGCGCAGCCGGAGCCGGGGGTCGTCGTCGGGCCCCCGCCGCTGGAACGCAGCGTATCCGTCGGACATCTGGCCGGCGGCGAGGATGACCGACAGCACGCCGACCGAGAAACCGAGGAACGCGCCGCGCCGCCGGGATGATGAACGAGCCATGGGCTGACCTCTCAGACAGGAATTTCCTCATTGTAGCCCGATATAATCGCGCGATGCCGACAACGACTTCCGCCACCGCCGGCGCGAGCGGCGCCCCGGCGGCGGCGGCCGACGCGCCGCTTCTCGCCGTCCCCGTGCTGGGCGACGCCGCAGCCGACACGCTGGACGACCTTCCCGGTCTCGACGCCGCTACCGGCGGTGTGCTCGCACAGGCCCGGTCTTCGGGTGCGTTTCGGGGGAAACGCCGCGAGACGTTCGAGACCGCGCTGACCGGCGCCGGCTGGCGCGCGTCGCGATTGCTCCTGGTCGGTGCACCGCCCGGACCGGAAGGACCGGCCGCTCGCCTGCGCGAAGCGGCGGCGGTGGCCAGCCGGGTGGCGCGTGGCCGCCGTGTCGAGCGTTTCGCCTTCGTCTGCCGGAGCGACGGGGAACCGGCGGAGTTGGCCCAGGCGGTAGGGGAGGGCGTCGTCACCGGCGGGTTCGTCGACACCCGCTACAAGAGCGAGCCCGAAACGGACGGCCAGGCCCCGGCGTGCGACGTCGTCTGGCCCGACGGGAAGGGCGTCGCCGGTACGACGGAGGCCGTCGCCCGGGGCGTCACCATCGGCGCGGCGACCAACCTGGCCCGCGAACTCGCGAACCAGCCGTCCAACCTGTTGCCTCCGGCCGTGTTCGCGGAACGGGCGGTCGAAGCTGTGGCCGAAGCAGGAGTGGCCACCCAGGTTCTGGACGAGGCCGCCATCCGCGAGCTCGGCATGGGGTTGCTCCTGGGTGTCGGCCAGGGCAGCGCGGCGCCGCCGCGTCTGCTGATCATGCGTCACGAGCCGTCCGAAGCGCCCACCGAGCCGGTGCTGGCGCTGGTCGGCAAGGGCGTGACCTTCGACACCGGCGGGATTTCGATCAAGCCGGCGGCCGGCATGGAGTGGATGAAGAGCGACATGGCGGGCGGCGCCGCGGTCGTCGGCGCGATGCGCGCGATCGGGGCGTTGGGAGTTCCCCGCCGCGTTCTGGGCATCGTCCCGATGGCCGAGAACATGCCCGGCGGCCGCGCCACGCGGCCGGGCGACATTCTGACCGGCGCCGGCGGCACCACGGTAGAGGTCCTGAACACGGACGCAGAGGGCCGCTTGATCCTCGGCGACGCGCTCTGGTACGCCCGGGAATGCGGAGCCACCCATCTGGTCGACGTGGCGACGCTGACCGGGGCCTGCGTGATTGCGCTGGGCGGAGCCGCCAGCGGGCTCTTCGCCCGCCCGGCCGCATGGAGCGAGGCGCTGCAGGCGGCCGGCGCCCGGGCGGGCGAGCGGGTGTGGCCACTGCCTCTCTACGAGGAGTACCGGGAGCAATTGCGATCGGAGCTGGCCGATCTGAAGAACATCGGCGGGCGCGAAGGCGGGGCGTGCACCGCGGCGGCGTTTCTCGATGCGTTCACCGGGGGGCTGCCCTGGGCCCACATGGACATCGCCGGTACCGCCTGGATCGAGAAGCCCCGGGAGGACGCCGCCGCCGGGGCCACCGGCGTCATGGTGCGCACGCTGACCAGGTTGGCGACCGACGACTGGAATTGGTAGGCTGTCTTCATGGTCGTTCAGCCCGAGCCGGTGACGCCGCTCGTTTACGAGATGGTAGACGCCACCACCGAGCAGACGACCGTCATCGACGTGGTGCTCGGCGCGTTCTCGGTCGTGGGCGTGCTCGGCCTCGTCGCCGTCCTGCTCGGCGTATCCCTGGCCGGCCTCCTTATCGGCATGCGGAAGCTGCGCGGCCGGGACATCGATGGAACCGCCGGCGGAGGCGCAACCCGTCTCGGTCTGGGAGCCTCCGGCCGCTGATCGCCTGCTCCGCCTTTCGGCAGCCCCGACAACCGTCGCCGGACGCGACCGCTCCTGCCGCGCTACGGCTTCCGATTGCCCGCCCAACCGCGGCTGCCCAGGGGGCTGCACCGCTTCTGCGGCGCAGATTCCTAGTGGAGCTGCAGATCGACCTGATCGAAGTAGTCGGGCTTGACCAGGACCTCCCGCGGCTTGCCCGAGGTTCCTGCGGAGACCAGACCGTCCGCCTCCATCATGTCGACGAGGCGCGCAGCGCGGCTGAAACCGATGCGGAGGCGCCGCTGTAGAAACGAGATGGAGGCCTGGCCGCTGCCGACGATGATGCGCGCGGCCTGGTCGTAGAGGTCGTCGTGCTCTACCGGAGCCGCTTCCGGCGCCTTCTCGTCGGCGGTGATCGACTCGTCGTAGCCGGGCGCGCCCTGTTTGCGCAGGAAGCTGCACAGACGTGCGGTCTCGCGCTCCGATATGTACGGACCGTGCAGCCGGACGCAACGGGACGACGCCGGCGGCAGGTACAGCATGTCTCCCTTTCCGAGAAGCTGCTCGGCGCCGTTGCCGTCGATAATGGTGCGCGAGTCGACCTTCGAGGACACGCGGAACGCGATGCGCGAGGGCAGATTCGCCTTGATCAGTCCGGTGATTACGTCGACCGACGGCCGCTGCGTCGCCAGGATGAGGTGAATCCCGACCGCCCGCGCCATCTGGGCCAGACGCGCTATCGATTCCTCGACGTCCTTGCTCGCCACCATCATCAGGTCGGCGAGCTCGTCGATGGCGAGAATCACGTAGGGCAGGGGCGTCGGCATCTCGGCACCTTCGCCGCCTTCCCCACCGGTGTGGGCGGCGCCGGCGCCCGCCTCGATCTGCCGGCGCACGTTCCGGTTGTACTGGCCGATATTGCGCACACCCTCGGCGGCGAGCTGCTTGTACCGTTCCTCCATCTCGCGAACCGCCCAGCGGAGCGCATTGTTGGCCTGCTTGGGATCGACCACGACCGGCGTCAGGAGGTGAGGGATGTCCGCGTACATCCCGAGCTCCAGGCGCTTCGGGTCGATCATGATCAGCCGCACCTCGTCGGGTGTCGCCCGGTACAGGATGCTGGTCAGCATCGCGTTCAGGCCGACGGACTTGCCCGTGCCGGTGGCGCCGGCAATCAGCAGATGGGGCATGGTGGCGAGATCGGCGACGACCGGTTCGCCATGGATGGTCTTGCCGAGCGCGAGCGTCAGCTTCGACGACGACTGCGTGTACGGTTCGGATTGCAGCAGCTCCCGCAGCGAGATCTGATCGCGTTCCGCGTTGGGGATCTGCATGCCCACGGTCGACTTGCCGGGGATGCGCTCGATGAGCACCGACTCGGCCTGCATCGCCAGGCACAGGTCGTCGGCGAGGCCGGTGACGCGACTGTACTTGACGCCGGCGTCCGGCTTGAACTCGAAGGTCGTGACCACCGGACCTGGATGGATCTGCACCACGGAGCCCTCGACGGAGAACTCACGGCACTTCTCCTCGAGCAGATGGGCCCGGTCCATGAGCTGGCGTTCGTCGAAGGTCTGCATCGCTCGCGGCGAGTCGAGCAGGGAGATCGGAGGCGAGGTGTAGCGGCTGCGCCGCTCCTGCATCGACAGATCGGGCGTAGGCGCGGGCACGGGCTCGAGTGGCTCGGGCGGTGACGATATCGGGGGCGCGGACGCGGGCAGCGGAGCCGGTGGGGGCGGCGGCTCCGAATCGAGAGCCACGTTCCCGGCCGGGTCCCCGGCCGACGGTGCCGGCTCGGGCTCTCGCGGTTCGGTTGTCGCCTTCCGCGGCGTGCGCCGCGGACGTTCCGGAGCGTGGCTGCGAGCCAGAATCTCGGTGCGCGCGGACGACGAGCCGGTCTTCGCCAGATGCTTGTTGACGACGTCCCGCCGCTGCCGCGCGCGCTGGCGTCGCGTCCACCAGCTCCCGATCGTCCCGCGCACCGCCTGCGAGAGGCTGCCCAGACCGCGCCAGACGGCCGAAAAGAGCTGCCCCAGGGAGAACTGGGTCGACAACATCACCGCCAGAAACAGGGCGGTCAGGATGACGATGCTCGATCCGATCGGGTTGAAATACTCGGCCAGCAGGCCTGTCAGTACCGCGCCAAGATATCCGCCTGCATCGATGGGGCGGGGCGACTCCACGAGGTGTCCCACCGCAAGACTCAGGAACCCGGCGCTGCACCCCACGATCACGCCGAGGCCGAGCAGCTTCGCGTAGGCGCCACCGACAGGCCGGCACCAGAAGGCGTGCCAGCCGAGCACGACGAGTTGCACCGGAATCAGAAACGCCGTCAACCCCAGAGCCTGGTAGGAGAGCTCGGCCAGGAAGGCTCCGACCTGGCCGACCAGGTTCATCGGCGGCGTCGCTCCGCCGGGATAGAAGAACCAGACGGCGTCGGCGGCATTGTAGGTCGCCAGTGACACGAACCAGACGAGAGCGCTGGCGAAGAAGGTGACGCCGAATATCTCGCTTGCGCGACGGGACAGGGTCGTGGCTACCACAGTTCAGATCTCCAGGATGACCGGCAGCACCAATGGCCGCCGGCCGCACCGCTTGCGAAAGAAACGCTGCAACTCGACCCGCACCCGCTCGCCCATGACCCCCTGGTCCGTGCGCTCCTCGACGCTCGCCTCGGCGGCGAGTGCCCGCAGCGTGCCCGTCGCGGCGTCGAGCAGCGCCTCGGTCGGCCCGTCGAGGACGAACCCGCGTGTGATCAGCTCGGTGGCCTGCTCGATGCCGCCGCCGTGCGCGTTCACCGCCAGGACGGCGACTACGACTCCGTCGACGGCGAGGTGCCGGCGGTCGCGCAGAACCTCGTCGGCCACCTGACCGCTGCGCGTTCCGTCGATGAGCACACGCCCCGCACGAACCGGCTCGCCAATCCAACCGCCCGATTCGTCGAAGCAGATGCGATCGCTGTTCTCGGCCAACAGCACCGTCACGCTCTCGCCGCACACCTGCTCGGCGAGCCGGGCATGGTGCGCCAGATGGCGGTACTCTCCATGTATCGGCACGAAGCAGCGCGGGCTGATCAGCGAGAGCAGCAGCTTGAGGTCCTCCTCGCTGCCGTGCCCGGAGACATGAACCCGTTTGGACGGCTCGTCGACGACCCGCGCGCCCCGTCGGGCGATGTGATTCACCAACCGATCGATGGCGTGCCGGTTGCCGGGTATCGCGCGGGCGGAGAAGACCACGACGTCGCCCGCCTCCAGGCGAACGTGGCGATGGGCGCCGACGGCCATCCGCGCAAGGGCGGAGAACGGCTCGCCCTGTGAGCCGGTGACGATGCAGAGCACCCTCTCCGGCGGCAGGCGCGCGACGTCGGCCTCGGCGATCTGCAGGCCCGCGGGCAGGCGCAGATAGCCGAGCCTGGCGGCGAGCTCCGCATTCTCCACGACCCCCCGGCCGACGAACGCGACCTGGCGGCCGAAACGGTCGGCAAGATCGACGAGCAACTGCAGCCGGTGGAGGCTGGACGAGAAGGTGGTCACGACGAGCCGCCGGGGTGCGCCGGCGAATACTTCCTCGAGCGCCGGCTCCACGTGCCGCTCGGATCCCGAGTGGCCCGGCTGCGCCGCGTTCGTGCTGTCCCCGAAAAGAGCCAGCACGCCGCGCCGGCCCAGGTCGGCCAGACGATGGGTATCGGTGGGACGGCCGTCGAGAGGCGTCTGATCGAACTTGAAGTCCCCGCTGTGCAGCAGCGTGCCGGCTGGCGTGTGGATGGCCACCGCCACGGAATCGGGAATGCTGTGGGCGACCTGCACGAACTCCACGTCGAGCCCGGCGGCGGTCACGGTCTCCGACGGCTCGACCGTCACCAGGCGGCCGGCGGTATCGCAGCCGTGCTCGGCGAGCTTGCGCTCCAGCAGGGCGAGGGTGAGCCGGGTGCCGTACGTGGGCCCGTCGATCAGATCCCAGATGTAGGGAACGGCGCCGATATGGTCCTCGTGGCCGTGCGTCAGCACCAGCGCCGACAACCGCCCGAGCTCTCCCGCGAGGGAGCGCACGTCGGGAATGACGAGGTCCACGCCGAAGTGCTCGGGGCCTGGGAACATCACCCCGGCGTCGATCAGAAGGCTGTCCGGCCCGCAGCGGACGGCCATCATGTTCATGCCGAACTCGCCGACGCCGCCGAGGAGCAGCACCTCGACCAGCGGCGTGCGCCCGGAATCGCGGGTCATCTCGGATCTCTCGCGGGAGCCGCGGTACCTCTCGATCAACGCATCAACGGCCGGGGCGGACGCGCCGAAAGGGACGAAGTCGAGCGCGCAACCGGACGGGACTGCCCGGCGCCACGGTCCATGTGCGGGCTGCTGGGGAACCCGCGAGTGGCAGGAGAGACGGACCGCAGTATAGCACAGGGATCAGTCTGGCATGGCGGCCAGAACATCAGACAGGTCAATGAGTTCCGGCAGGTCGAGGGTGCCCGGCCGACGGGTCGGGCACAGACCCGCGGCGCGGCAGACCGACAGCGGATCGAACGCCGGGGAGGAGTTGAACGCGGCGAGGGCATTCACCACCTGCTTGCGGCGTCGGGTAAACAGACGACGGACCAGCAGCTCGAAGCCCGCCGCGTCGACGGGCGCGCGGACCGGATCGCGAAAGCGCAGGGAGACGAGCGCCGATCGGACCTTCGGCGCCGGGCGGAATGCTCCGGGCGGCACGTCGAGCATCCAGCGGGTGTCGGCGTGCAGGGACGCCATGACCGCCAGCGGACCGTACGCCCGCGATCCGACGCCGGCAACGACACGTTCGGCCACCTCGCGCTGCAGCATGACCACCGCGTCGCGTATTCCCGCCGCGAGCGCGTCGTGGAGCAGACGCAGCAGAATCGGGGCTGAGACCCCGTACGGCAGATTCCCGACGACTCGCACCGAGTCCGCCGGCCGCCCGCCGGCGCCGCGGCGCAAGCTCGCCGTCGCCTCGTGCAGGTCCAGTTGCAGGAAGTCGGCGTGACGGATTTCGACGTTGGCGGGAGCGCCGGTCTTCAGCCGCTGTACGAGATTCTCGTCCAGCTCGACCGCCAGCAGCCGGCCTGCACGGTTCGCGAGCGCGAAGGTGAGCGCTCCGCGGCCCGGCCCGATCTCGAGGAGGACCTGTTCCGTCGTCGGCGCGACGACGTCCACGACCTTCCGTACCCAGGCCGGCTCCAGGAAGTGTTGCCCCAGCCGTCGCCGAGGCTTGAGTTGCCGCGCCATGCCCGTCGGGTCATCGCTGGTCGCCGAACGTCTCTTCGGCCCAGATCGCTTCGGCCTCGTCGATCTCCTCCTCGCTGAGCCCGAAATGGTGGCCGAACTCGTGAATGACCGTCTCGCCGACGGCGCGTACTACATCGTCCTCGTCCTCGGCGTCTTCCAGGATCGGATCGCGGAAGATGATGACCTGGTCTGGAAGCTCGGCCAACTGACCCCACTCGCGTTCCACCAGGGAAACCCCCTGATAGAGCCCGTACAGCGTTTCCGGGGGGGCCATGCCCAGTTCGGCGAGCAATTCCGGGGAGGGCTCGTCCTCGATCACCAGGGCGACGTTCCGCATCGCTTCGCGAAACTGTTGCGGAATCAGCTCGAAGGCTTCCGCCACCAGTTCCTCGAACCGCTCGTCGGTCATGGCCTCGACTAGTGCACCGCGTCCCTCGGCGAGGCAACCTTCGGAGGCGCCTCGCTGAAGGCGCGCGCGTGCTCCTGCAGCGCGGTGATCAGGCTCGGGATGAACGCTGCCGGCACGACGATCCGGGCGCGGACCGGCGCCCGGAGCTGACGAGGCCCGTCCGACTGCCGTTCGTCGCCGTCGGCCTCCCGCACCTCGGTTTCGGAGGGCGGCAGCACCTCGCAGAAGGTCAGGGTGAAATCGAAGGGCGTGTGCGAGATGGCGCAGAAGTTCGCGTACGTGCGTGCGACGTCGCTCGGTTCGTCCGGCACTATCGTGAAATTGATCTGCTTGCGTTCGGGCATTTGTCTCGTCCTCGGTTGATGCGCTTCGACGTCCGGCCGGGCGCCGATGACGCCCCGCGGAGATCGGCGGGCGCGGTCAGTATCTTCTCATGAGGCCGACGACGACGCCCTGTATCTGTACCCGCCCGGCGTCCACCACGAGCGGCTGCATGGCGGGATTCGCCGGTTGCAGGCGGATGCGCCCTTCCTCCCGGTAGAAGGTCTTGAGCGTCGCCTCGGACGCGTCGAGCAGGGCAATCACCATCTCGCCGTTCTCCGCGGTCCGGCGATCTTCGACGATCACGATGTCGCCGTCGCGGATCTGCTCGTCGATCATGGACTGGCCACGCACCCGGAGCGCATACGTGGCGCGCATGCCCGTGAGATTCTCGGGGACCGCGACGGTCTCCGGAGAGACCACCGCCTCGATGGGATCGCCGGCGGCGACGTAGCCCTGCAACGGGAGCTCGATCGCGCGTCCGCCGATACCCGTCGGCACCAGCTCCACGGAGCGGCTGCGGTTCCAGGCGCGCTTGATGAAACCCTTCTCCTGCAGATTCGTCAGGTGCTTGTGCACGGTGGCGAGCGAGGAGAGCCCGAAACGCCGGCCGATCTCCTCCAGGCTCGGACTGTAGCCGTGGTGCTGGATGAACTCGGTGAGGTAATCGAGGATCTCTCGCTGTCGCCTCGTGAGCGGTTGCACGGTGCCTCCTCATGGCGTGTCGACACGGGCGTCGGACTCACTACTTTACAGCAAACAAAAGGCGAACATCAAGGCGGCGGCGCCGCCGCGGGATCCGCGCCGCATGCTACAGTTTCGGGGTGAACTGGATAGTTGCCGCGATGGTGATGCTCGGGGCGGCGGCGCCGGCTCCGCAGGGCGGGCCTCCGACCGCCGCCGACGGCCGCGAGTTCGAATCGGCGCTGGGCCGCATTCTGCTCAATGCCGCCACGCCGCGTCGCGGCGAGCCCCGCGAGGTAATCATCACCGAACGGGCGGTGGCCGGCTTTCTGCGATTTCAGGCCGCTGACAGCCTGCCGCCGGGACTGGCCGATCCGGAGTTGCGCATGGAGGCGGGCGGACGCCTGACGGTCACCGCCACCGTCGATCTGGATGCGGTGCGCGAGCAGCAGTCGCCGGGGCCGCTCAATCCCCTCCGCTTCCTGAGCGGAAGCGTGCCCGTCACGGCGATCGGCATCGTGCAGTCGTCCCGCCGTACGCTGACGATCCGGATCGAATCGGCGCGGGTCGGAGCGCTTCCGGTGCCGGCGACCCTCGTGGCCGAACTGGTGCAGGTCTACACCCGGTCGGATCAGTATCCCGACGGGATCGACGTGAGCGAACCGATTCCGCTTCCGAGCGGCATCGACGCCGTGCGCGTCGAGTCGCGGCGGACCGTGGTCGTCCAGTGAGCGATGCGGTCTGCCGCCGCCGCTGACGCGCTGCAGACGCCTGTCCAGTACCTGAAGGGCGTCGGTCCGCGGCGCGCCGCGGACCTCGCTTCAGTCGGCGTGCAGACCGTCGAGGATCTGCTCCTGACCCTGCCTCGCCGCTACGAGGACCGGGCGATCCTGCAATCGATCCGCGACCTGCGCCCCGGCGAAGCGACCACGATCAGCGGCACGGTGCTGAGCTGCGGTCTGCGTACGACGCGCCGGCCGGGGTTCCGCATCTTCGAGATGCTCGTTCAGGACGCATCCGGCCGCGTGCGCGTCGCCTTCCTGAACCAGGCGTTCCTCAAGGACGTCTTCGCGGCGCGGCAGCAGGTCGTGCTGCACGGCCGGGTCGACCGGCGTCCGACCGGGGGCCTGCAGATCACCAATCCGGACCATGAAATCGTGTCCGACGAGGAGGACGACGCAAGGGGCGAGCCGATCCACACCGGGCGCATCGTGCCCGTCTACGAGAAGGTCGGGTCGCTGACGCCGAAGTCGCTTCGTCGCGTCGTCCACGACGCACTCCAGCGCCTGCCGGCGGAGGTGGACGACCCGCTGCCCGACGGCGTCCGCCGCTCGCTCGGCGCGCCGCCGCGCCGGCAGGCGCTTGCCGATGCGCACTTTCCGCCGCCCGGGACCTCCATCGAGGCACTCGACCGCTTCGGGACGCCCGCGCAGCAGCGTCTGGTCTTCGAGGAGTTCTTCTTCTTCCAGGTCGGCCTGCTGTTGCGGCGGCGCGAGTCGGACACCCGCGTCAAGCCGCGGCGAATCGTCGTCGACGACCGGATCCGGCAGGCTGCCCGGGACCTGCTCCCGTTCCGCCTGACGGGGCATCAGCGGCAGGCCCTGAAGGAGATCGTCGAGGACCTGCAGCGCCCGCGGTCGATGAACCGCCTGCTGCAGGGCGACGTCGGCTCGGGCAAGACCATAGTCGCGCTGCTCGCGGCGCTCGTCGCCATGGAAAACGGACTGCAGGTGGCGTTCATGGCGCCGACCGAGATCCTCGCCGAGCAGCACTACGCGAGCATCAGCCGCGTGCTGTCGCAGTCGCGTTTCGCCGCCGCTCTGCTGACCGGCACGCTCCCGGCGCGGACGCGGCGCGAGGCCGGCAGCCGCATCGCCAACGGCGCGTCGCAGCTCGTCGTGGGCACCCACGCGCTCGTGCAGGGCGACGTCCGGTTCAGGGCCCTGGGCCTCGCGATCGTCGACGAGCAGCACCGCTTCGGCGTCGTTCAGCGTGCGATCCTGCGCGACAAGGGCCTCGATCCGGACGTGCTCGTGATGACGGCCACGCCGATTCCACGGACCCTGGCCCTGACCGCGTACGGCGACCTGGACGTTTCCGAGATCAGGGAGCGCCTTCCCGGCCGGCATCCGGTGAAGACGCTGATACGCAGCGAGGCGCGCCGCACCGAGACCTACGACCTCGTTCGCACGGAGCTGCGCGCGGGACGGCAGGCGTTCGTCGTCTACCCGCTCGTCGAGGAATCGGAGAAACTGGACCTGAGAGCGGCGACGGAGATGGCCGCGGAGCTGCAGGCGCGCGTGTTCCCGGACGCCCGGGTCGGCCTGGTCCACGGCCGCATTGCGACCGGCGAGCGCGAGCGGACGATGGCGGCGTTCGCGGCCGGGCGGATCGATGTGCTGGTTGCGACGACGGTGATCGAGGTGGGCATCGACGTGCCGAACGCGACCGTGATGGTGATAGAGCAGGCCGAGCGTTTCGGGCTGGCCCAGCTGCACCAGTTGCGCGGCCGCGTGGGGCGTGGCGCGGCCCGGGCCTGCTGCGTCCTGATGCACGCCGCGCGGCTCTCCGATGCGGCCGAGGCCCGGCTGCGGGCGCTGGCGGGGACGACCGACGGATTCGAGATCGCGGAGCGCGATCTGGAGCTGCGCGGCCCGGGCGACTTCTTCGGCACCAGGCAGTCCGGCGTCCCGTTGTTCCGGGTCGGCGATCTGTTGCGCGATCACCGGCTGATGGAGGAGGCTCGACGCGCGGCGGCCGCGTGGATCGGCGGCGCGGAAGCGACCGGTCCGCGACTCGACGCCGTGCGCGGCGCCTGGACCCGCCGCTTCGGGCTGGCCGGGGTGGCCTGAGACAGGATGCGCATCATCGGCGGGGAGCTGAAGGGGCGTCGCCTGCCGTCTCCGACCTGGTCCGGCCTGCGACCGACGTCGGACCGGTTGCGTGAGACCCTGTTCAACATCCTCGCAGGCGACGTCGCCGGCGCGCTGGTCCTGGACGGCTGCGCGGGAACCGGCGCGCTCGGGTTGGAAGCACTCAGCCGCGGCGCCGCCGGCGTCACGTTCGTCGACCGCGACGCGCGGGCCGTCGCGCTGATCGAAACCAATCTGGAACGCTGCGGCGTCGCCGCCCGGAGCCGGGTGGTGCGCGGCACGCTGCCAGGCGCGCTGGAGAGGCTGGACGCCGCCATCACCTTCGATCTGGTGCTGCTGGATCCGCCGTACGAGTATGATGACCGCGCGATAGGTGCCATACTGTCCGCTGCCGGCCGGCACACCGCCGCCGGCGGTCAGGTAGTCGTGGAGCGGACGCGGCGGGCCGGGAGGGTGACCGTGGAACCGTTGCGGCATACGCGTCGGGTGCGGGCCGGCGACAGCGTCCTCGATTTCCATGTCAGAGCCAAGGAGTAGGCTGGCCGTCTATCCGGGGTCGTTCGACCCGTTGACCAACGGCCACGTCGACATCATCCGTCGCGGCGCGCTGCTGTTCGACCGGATCGTCATCGCGATCCTGGTCAACATGGACAAGTCCCCGCTGTTCTCGGTGGAGGAGCGGGTCGAGATCGCGCGCCAGGTGTTCCGGCAGGATGCCAACGTCGAGGTGGAGGTGTTCAACGGCCTGCTCGTGCACTATGCGGAGCGCCGCGGGGCGGACGTGATCGTTCGCGGGCTGCGGGCGATCTCCGACTTTGAATTCGAGATGCAGATGGCGCTCATGAACCGGCGGCTCAGCCAGTCGATAGAAACGGTCTTCATGATGCCGGACGAGAGGTACACCTATCTCAGCTCCCGACTCGCCAAGGAAGTCTTCGCCCTGGGGGGCTCGTTGGACGGACTGGTGCCGGAAGTGGTGGAGACGCGCCTCCGCCAGAAGGCCGGCGCGCGCGCCCCGGGCCTGAACGTCTGACTCGTGGCCCGATAATCCGCACCGTTTCCTACGGCGCAGACTCCTGGCGGTTGGCGACCAGCACCACACGCTGCAGGTAGCGTTGCGGGTCGGGGTCGAGCAGGGTGCGCAGGTTGAGGTTGCCGGTGTTCAGATAGCGCACCTCTCCCAGGCGCTGCAGCCGCAGGCCGTCCTGTCGGAGCCGCGCGGCATCCTCTGCCCGCAGCACGCACAGCACCCGCCCGGGTGAACGCAGGAAATCGTACGCCGCCGGCAGCACGGGCAGCTCCACGTGCGCCGTGCGCATGTAGTACACGAGGTTGCGGTCGAACACCCGGTGGCGCCCGTAGGGCTCGCCGGCGTTGCGCTCGACCGCGAGCATGGCGGCCATGCGCTCGACGGGGGACGGACCGGGGGACGCCAGCACGACCAGGTGCGCCCCGACGGCCATGACCACCGCGGCGGCGGCGACGAGCGTCGGAATCACCCCGGCCCGCGCCGTTGCGTCCGGCCCCTGCCGCCACGCGCCCACCGAGAACGCGGCAACGGCCCCGCCGGCCAGGAAGACCGCGAGCGCCACGCTCAGGGTGGCCGGTTCGTTCCATTCGACCAGAAGCGGCCGGGCGCGGTACACGAGCCCGCCGATGACCATGACCACGACGCCCGTCGCGGCGCCGAGAGTTGCCAGAGCACGCCGCCTGGCGGGTGTCCCCTCCAGGGACCGCGTCACTGCGCGCGCGAGGAGGATGGCCAGGGGCGCCAGAAGCGGCAGGATGTAACGCGGCTGCTTGCCGACGGACAGCGTGTAGAAGGCCAGCGGCGCCGCCGCCCAGACCGCCAGCCGCAGCACGCGCTGGTCGAGGATCCGGCGGCGCCAGCTCTCTCGTGCCGCCGGCGCCCACAGAAGCATGAACGGGGACCACGGAAGCAGGCCGCCGGCGATTATGGGCAGGTAGTACCACGCCGGCCGCGGCGCGTTGTAGCGATCCGAGGCGTAACGCTCGAGATTCTCGGCAAGGAAGAACCGCTCCAGATACCCGGCGCCGTGCTCGATCGCCATCGCGGCGTACCAGGGCGCGGTCACGAGCAGAAAGAGCGCGGCGGCAAGCGCCAAGTCGATCCGCGTCGCCCGGGACGGCAGGCCGTGGCGCCGCCAGTCCAGTGCGGCGAGGGGTAGCACGACCAGTGCGGCGAGTGCCGGACCGACAGGGCCCTTCACGAGACACGCGGCGCCTGCGGCCAGCGCGGCCAGGAGCAGCCAGGCGCGGCGCGGGCGAGGTCCGGGCGACCCTGGCGGATCCTCGAGCAGGGCGACGAGCGCCGCCCAGACGGACAGCGTCACGAAGAAGGCGAGGGGCAGATCGGGCAGCGCCTGACGGGCCATTGCGACGATGCCCGCGCTGGTCGCCCCGATGAGGCCGGCCAGCAGGGCGGTCGGCGCGTCGTACCAGCGCCGCGCGCAGGCGAAGGTGACCAGCACCAGGCCGACCCCGGCCAGCGCGGCGGGAAACCGCGCCGCGCCGGGGGAGGGTCCCGCCGCCACGTAGGTAACGGCAACCAGCCAGTAGTAGAGCACCGGCTTCTCGAAGCGCGGCTGGCCGTTGTAGTAGGGCGTGAGCCAGTCGCCCCGCTCGATCATCTCGCGGGCGCTCTCGGCGTAGAAGGCTTCGTCGGAGTCGGTCAGGGCCGGCCGCCCGAGCCCGACGAAGAACGTCAGGATGCAGACGCCGGCGAGAATCACCGCGTGGCGTGACACCGCGGCGGATTGTACATCCCGCCCGGTGCCGATCCGTGCCTGGGTTGCCGCGGCGCACGGGACCTGCGACACTGAAACCATGCGGGTCGCAGTCATCGGCGCCTCCGAGGATCGCGCCAAGTTCGGGAACAAGGCGGTCCGGGCGCTCCGGCACGCCGGACACGAGGTGGTGCCGATCAATCCCCGTTGCGCCCGCGCCGCGCGCCGGATCGAAGGCTTGCCGGCGTACGGCTCGGTGGCCGACGTACCGGGTCCCCTGGACGTGGCGACGCTCTACGTCCACCCGGCGGTGGGCGAGGAGGTGCTGCCGGAGATCGCCGCCAAGGGGATTGCCGAGCTCTGGGTGAACCCGGGCGCCGAGAGCGACTCGCTGCTGGTGCGGGCAAGGGCTCTCGGGCTCGACACCCGCCTGCAGTGCAGCATCCTGGCCGTCGACGAGTCGCCCGCGCTCTACTGACACAACGGGGGAGGGTGCCACGGCACCGCCGGGGTTGACAGCTTCCAGCCAGCTTTCTATGCTACTCCTCAGCACGGCGTTGAACGCATCCTCCAAGCCGACCGTTGCATCTCGTCGACGCGTGAGCATTCAGACGGCCCGGTGTTTCAGCAATCTGCCATGAGAGCGTTGCGTCCGGTCGAGCCGGACGGGACGAGCCCGAGTCGGGACGCGACGAGAACGGATACCGGAAACCTGTGACCCTGCTCCGGGACGCGTCCCGGAGAACCGCCCCTCCCATCCTCAACCTGGCCGTCACGGCCCCGACGTCAACCCGTAACCGAGAGTTCTAGCCAAGACATGCCGACCAACAACAAACGCTCATCCTCGCGCCCCCCCCAGGGCGCCACCGCCACGGAAGCAGCGCCCGCCGAGGCGTCCCGGCCCACCCGCCGCGGCAAGGACACGCTCAACATCGGCGAGCTGAAGGAAATGAGCATCGGTGCGCTCACCCAGGTGGCGAAGGACCTGAACGTCGCCGGCGCGACCGGCATGCGCAAGCAGGAGCTGATCTTCCAGATCCTCAAGGCGCAGACCGAGCAGAGCGGATTCATCTTCTCGGAAGGCGTGCTCGAGGTCCTGCCCGACGGTTTCGGCTTCCTGCGCGCGCCCGACTACAACTACCTGCCGGGTCCCGACGACATCTACGTGTCGCCGTCGCAGATCCGCAAGTTCGACCTGCAGACGGGCGACACGGTGTCCGGCCAGATCCGGCCGCCGAAGGAAGGGGAGCGCTACTTCGCGCTCATCAAGGTCGAGGCGGTCAACTTCGAGTCGCCCGATCAGGCCCGCGACAAGATCTTCTTCGAGAACCTGACGCCCTTGTACCCCCAGGACCGGGCACAGCTCGAGACCGCGCCGGACAACCTGTCGGCTCGCGTCATGGATCTGATGACGCCGATCGGCAAGGGCCAGCGCGGTCTCATCGTGGCGGCCCCGCGCACGGGCAAGACGATGCTCCTGCAGAACATCGCGCAGTCCATCGCGCGCAACCACGCCGAGGTCTACCTCATCGTCCTGCTCATCGACGAGCGCCCGGAAGAGGTGACCGACATGCAGCGTTCGGTGGACGGCGAAGTCATTTCGTCGACCTTCGACGAGCCGGCCCAGCGGCACGTGCAGGTGGCGGAGATGGTCATCGAAAAGGCCAAGCGCCTGGTGGAGCACCGCAAGGACGTCTTCATTCTCCTCGACTCGATAACCCGTCTCGCACGCGCCTACAACACCGTGATTCCGCCGTCCGGCAAGGTGCTCTCCGGCGGTCTGGATTCGAATGCGCTGCAGAAGCCGAAGCGGTTTTTCGGGGCGGCCCGCAACATCGAGGAAGGCGGTTCGCTGACCATCATGGCGACGGCGCTCGTGGACACGGGGTCGCGCATGGACGACGTGATCTTCGAAGAGTTCAAGGGCACCGGCAACATGGAGATCCACCTCGACCGGAAGCTGGTGGACAAGCGGGTCTTTCCCGCCATCGACATCCAGAAGAGCGGCACCCGCAAGGAAGAGCTGCTGCTCGGCAAGGAGGACCTCAACCGCGTATGGGTCCTGCGGAAGGTCCTCAATCCGCTGTCGTCGGTGGAGGCGATGGAGCTGCTGCTGGACAAGATGGGCAAGACGCGATCGAACGCCGACTTCCTGGCGTCGATGCAGAAGATGGGATGACGATGGCGACGATTCGAATTCGAGACAACGGTCCCTGCCTGGTCGACGGCGACGACGTGCGGGTGGTGGACGCCGACGGCAACGAGTTTCCGATCACGCGCCGGCCGTTTACGCTGTGCCGCTGCGGACACTCCGGGAACAAGCCGTTCTGCGACGGTTCCCACAACCGGGAGGGCTTCGAGGCGGCTACCCGCGCGGGCGCGTGAACGTCAGCCCGTCCGCGCCGTGGTCGACGACCACGGTATCGCCGTCCGCGAAGTCGCCCCGGAGCAGGTCCATCGCCAGCGGGTCGAGCACGCGGCGCTGGATCGTCCGGCGCAACGGCCGCGCCCCGTACGCGGGGTCGTATCCCTCGTCGATCAAGCAACGCAATGCGCCGTCGGTCGCCTCGATCGTGATCCGGCGCTCGGCCAGCCGCCGTCCGAGATGGGCGAGCTGGATGGCCGCGATGTCCGCCAGATGGCCCCGTGCGAGGGCGTGAAAGACGATGATCTCGTCGACGCGGTTGAGAAACTCGGGCCGGAAGTGCCGTCGCACCACGTCGTCGATCCGCCGCCGCGTATCCTCGTCCAGGTCGGAGCCGTCGGTGGCGCGGGCGGCGATGAACTCGCTGCCCAGGTTCGAGGTCATGATGACGACGACGTTCCGGAAATCGACCGTCCGCCCCTTGCCGTCGGTCAGGCGGCCGTCGTCCAGAAGCTGCAGCATGACGTTGAGCACGTCCGGGTGGGCCTTCTCGATCTCGTCGAACAGCACCACCGAGTAGGGACGCCGCCGCACGGCCTCGGTGAGCTGGCCCGCCTCGTCATGGCCGACGTAGCCGGGCGGGGCGCCGACCAGCCGCGAAATGGAGTGCTTCTCCTGATACTCCGACATGTCGATGCGCACCATGGACCGTTCGTCGTCGAAGAGGAACTCGGCCAGGGCCCGCGCAAGCTCCGTCTTTCCGACGCCGGTCGGCCCGAGGAAGATGAAGCTGCCGAGCGGGCGGTCCGGGTCCTGCAGGCCCGCGCGGGCGCGGCGTACCGCGTTGGATACCGCCGTGACGGCGTCGTCCTGGCCGATCACGCGCTTCCGGAGCCGATCCTCCATCCGGACGAGCTTCTCGATCTCGCCCTCCACGAGCCGGCTGACCGGAATGTGCGTCCACTTGCTCACGACGGCGGCGATGTCCTGCTCGTCCACCTCTTCCTTCAACATGCGTGAGCCGGATGCGGCCGTGTCGCGGCGCCGCTGCAACTGCCGCTCGAGCTCCGGAAGCCGTCCGTACTGCAACTCGGACGCGCGGGCGTAGTTGCCCTCTCGCTGCGCCCGTTCCACTTCGTGCCGCAGGGTCTCGAGCTCGCCCTGGATGCCGCGCGCGCCCTGAATCTCCGCCTTTTCGTGCTCCCACTGCGTGCGCAGGCGATGGCGTTCCTCCTGCAGATCGGCCAGCTCCTTCTCCAGGCGCCCGAGGCGGCCGCGCGAGGCGTCGTCGGTCTCCTTGCGCAGCGCCTCGCGCTCGATCTCCAGTTGCATGATGCGGCGTTCGACCTCGTCGAGCTCCACCGGCAGCGAGTCGATCTCGGTGCGCAGCTTCGAGGCCGCCTCGTCGATCAGGTCGATGGCCTTGTCCGGCAGAAAGCGGTCGCTGATGTAGCGGTTCGAGAGCACCGCGGCGGCGACCAGGGCGGCGTCCTTGAACTTCACCCCGTGGTGGATCTCGTACCGCTCGCGCAGGCCGCGCAGCACGCTGATGGTGTCCTCGACCGTCGGCTCGGCGACGAGCACGGGCTGGAAGCGACGCTCGAGCGCCGCGTCCTTCTCGATGTACTTGCGGTACTCGTCGAGGGTCGTCGCCCCGATGGTGTGCAGCTCGCCCCGGGCGAGCAGCGGCTTGAGCATGTTCGAGGCGTCGATCGCGCCCTCGGACGCGCCCGCGCCGACCACCGTGTGCAACTCGTCGATGAAGAGCACGATGCGGCCGTCGGCGTCGGTGATCTCCTTGAGCACCGCCTTGAGGCGCTCCTCGAACTCGCCGCGGTACTTGGCGCCGGCGATGAGGGCCCCCATGTCGAGGGCGACCAGACGCTTGTCGTCGAGTCCCTCGGGCACGTCTCCGCGCACGATGCGCTGGGCCAGGCCTTCCACGATCGCGGTCTTGCCGACGCCCGGCTCGCCGATGAGGACCGGGTTGTTCTTGGTCCGGCGCGAAAGCACCTGGATGACCCGCCGGATCTCCTCGTCCCGGCCGATGACGGGATCGAGCCTGGCGCCGCGGGCCAGCGCGGTCAGATCGCGGGCGTAGCGTTCGAGCGCCTGGTACTTCCCTTCGGGATGCTGGTCGGTCACCCGGTGGGAGCCGCGGACCGCGGTCAGCGCCTCGTAGAGCCGGTCCTTGCCGACCCCGTGCTCGGACAGCAGGCCGGCTGCCGGGGCGGCGCCCTGCTCGGTCGCCAGGGCCAGGAAGAGGTGCTCCGTGCTGACGTACTCGTCGGTCAGGCGCTCCGCCTCGCTGCTCGCGGTGGTCAGCACGCTGCGGAGGCCGGCGGAGGGCGCCGGGGGCGCGCCGCCGGTCGCCGCAGGCAGCCGATCCAGGCCGGCGCGGGCGGCGGCGGCCAGGGACGCCGGATCGACCGCCAGCTTCCGCAGCAGCGCGGGCACGACGCCTTCATGCTGCTCGATCAGGGTCAGCAGCAGGTGCTCCGGCTCGATTTGCGGATGGCCCGCCCGCTCGGCGAGCTGCTGGGCCGCGACGACGGCCTCCTGGGCTTTTTCGGTCAATCGATTGATGTTCATGGCAATGGTCCTCGAGGCGTCGACCGCATGCGTCCTTCCGCGCTCACGGCAACCCGACCAGCTCGCTCAGATGCTGCAGCTCCCGCAGGAGGCGGCGATGCCCGCCGCGTCTGCTCAGCGCATCGCCGCCGGCGAGCGGCCGGAGCCGCTGCACCGCGTCGGCCACCGCGAGCAGATGCCGCACGCCGGCGAGATTGATCCCGCGCTCGTCGACCAGATGCTTGATGAAGCGCAGGCGCTCGATCTGTTCCGTCGAGTAGAGCCGCATGCTGCCGACGGTGCGGTCGGGGCGCACCAGTCCCAGACGCTCGTACTTGCGGAGCGTCTGCGGATGCATGCCCAGCAGGCGCGAGGCGGTGCTGATGAAGAGGATTTCGCTCATGATGCGTCGCCTCGACTATATACATTGATATGAGACGTATAAAGTTAGCGCGGTGTTCCGGCGCGCCGCGGCAGGCTGTCGCCGCGGGCTGCTACGGCGCCGCGCGCAACGCGAGGGAGATGCGGCGGGTCTCGCCGTCGCCGAGCGAGAAGGGCTCCGCGGCCGGTGCGATCCCGGCGAGATACTCCAGGTTCGTCCAGGCGCTCCGCGGGATGGCCTGCGCCGCGTAGGCGAGATAGCGGGACGGCGGCAGGCCGGAAATCTCGAACGCGCCCTCCTGGTTCGGGCGCGCGGAGCGTACGAAGCGGGAAGGAAAAACGCGGAGATTGATGTCTTCGGGAAAGATTACCACCGTGTAGTCCGTGGTGGCTCGCCCCAGGGCGTCGAGAGCGACGCCGGTCAGCGTGCTCGACCGGTCGGTCAGCAGAATCTGCAGCCCCGTCGTCGGCATCTGCCGGGAGAACACGATCGGCGTGTCGGTGATGTCCCGGCCGGCGAGCGCCACGGTGCGCAACCTCCAGCCTTGGGGCAGTCCGGCCAGCCGGACCAGTTGCGCTCCCGCCATGCCGCGAATCTCGAAGCTCCAGTCGTCGTTGACGTGGCCGATGCCGCGGCCTACCGGAAGCTGCAGGCCGCTGCCGCGCGGCATGGTGAACGGCTGGAGCGTATCCGGCGTGAAGTCCGGCGCAACCTGCGACTCGAAGAAGATCTGTCCGCGGGCCGAGGCGCCGGACGTCAGCGTCAACCAGACGCCGTCGACCCGCTCGCCGGAGACCGACACCTCGGCGGTGGCGAAGCGGGTGCGGCCGGGCTCCCCGGTCTCCGAGGCGTAGGCGATGTAGCGGCCGGGCGCTACCGTATCGATGACGAAGCGGCCGTCGGCCTCCAGGCGGCCGGAGGAGCGGCTGCCGGCCGCGCCGGACGTTCCGTCCCGAATCAGGCTGACCGAGGGCACGCCGGTCACCGGCCGGCCGTACTCGTCGACGACGTGACCCGACACCGTGGCAGTCAACACCGTCGTGAGAGGAAAGTCGATGGTGGCTTCCTCCCCGGCGTCGACCTCGACGAGTTGCGCGGCCTCGATGCTCGTCGTCCCCGGGTAGAACGTCGGTGCGTACTCGCGCTCGCCGAGTCGACCCGAGAAAAACGTGAACGGCGACGCCTCGACATAGTAGGCGCCGGGCGGGAGACCGTAGACGCGGAACGTGCCGCGGTCGTCGGTGCGCATGCCGAATCCGCCGCCGGCCTGCTCGAGACGCCAGCCGCCGTCCCTGAACTCGTAGCGCAGGACCCGGACGCCCACGTTGACGGCGGGCTCCCCGAACGGCTCGAAGATGGCGCCGGTGATGACGGCACCGCGCGGCAGCACGAAGCTGACGTCGTCCAACGCGTCTCCGGCGCGGACCTCGACGAGGGTGCCCCGCTCGAAGGCCCGCCGCTGGCCATAGCTGAGCGTCATGTAGGCCGGCTTGCTCGCCTGGATCGTGTAGAGCCCCGGCGGCACGAGCAGCTCGTAGCGGCCGCTCGCGTCCGTCGTCGCGTTGCCGCCGGGGGAGCCGGGACGCGGGAACGCCCTCACCCGGGCCCGCGTGAGCGGGGCGCCCGTGTCCGCCGCGATGACCTGCCCGCGAATCGCGACCCGTTCGGCCGCCGAACGGAGCACGCGATCGCGCGGCGGCTGCGCCTGCGGGGATGCAGCGTGGAGAATCCCCGCGGCCGCCGCGCACGCGAGCAACCGTGCGAACAAGCGCACGCAGTCTCGCGTGGACATGAGTGCACTAGATACCACAGTCGAGCCGGATGCGGAACCGCCGGCGTGGCGGCGGCGGTTCCGCCTACACTGTAGCTGCAACGCATCAGGAGCATTCGATGAAGACGTCCGATTTCTTCTCCTCGCGCTGGGGCATCATCCTGGCCGGTCTCGGAATGGCCGTCGGCACCGGCAACCTGTGGCGCTTTCCGCGTATCGCGGCCGAGAACGGCGGCGGCGCGTTCCTCATTCCGTGGCTGCTGTTCCTGTTCACCTGGTCCATTCCGCTGCTGATCGCCGAGTTCGGGCTCGGCCGGGGCGCGCGCCGGGGGCCGATCGGCGCGTTCGCGAAGCTGACCGGGGGGCGGACCGCATGGATGGGCGGCTTCGTCGCAGTGACGAGCGTGATGATCATGTTCTACTACTCGGTCGTCACCGGGTGGATGCTGAAGTACGCGGTCGCGGCATCGACGGGCGAACTCGCCGGCGTCGACGCCGCGGCCTACTGGGATGCGTACAGCACGTCGGTGTGGCAGCCGGTGCTGTTTCACGTGCTGGCGGTGGCCGGTGCGGGTTTCGTCGTGGCGCGCGGCGTGATCGGCGGCATCGAGCGGGCGAACCGGATACTCATCCCGCTACTGTTCGTGCTGCTGCTGTTCGCCGTGGCGCGGGCGGTCACGCTGCCGGGGGCCGGCGAGGGACTGGCCTATCTGTTCACGCCGGATCTGAGCGCCCTGACGAATTACCGGACCTGGCTGGAGGCATTGACCCAGTCGGCGTGGTCGACCGGCGCCGGGTGGGGGCTCATTCTCTGCTACGCCATATACGTGCGCGAGAGCGACGACGTCGTCACCAACGCCGCGACGATCGGTCTGGGCAACAACGTGGCGTCGCTGCTCGCCGCGATGGCGATCCTGCCGGCCGCCTTCGCCATCCTGCCGGCGGGCGAGGCGGGCGAGGCGCTGGCCGCGGGAAACACCGGACTCACGTTCATCTGGATTCCGCAGGTGTTCGCCCGCATGCCGGCCGGCGGACTGTTCCTGCCGCTCTTCTTCCTGGCCATGTTCTGCGCCGCACTCTCGTCGCTGATCGCGATGGTGGAGCTCGGGACGCGCGTGCTCATCGACGCGGGGGCCGCCCGGTCTCGCGCCGTGCCGCTCGTGGTCGGCGCGGCCGTCGTCTGCGGCCTGCCGTCGGCGGTCAGCCTCGCGGTCTTCGAGAACCAGGACTGGGTCTGGGGACTGGCGCTGATGGTCAGCGGCGTGTTCATCGCCATTGCGACCCTGCGCTACGGGGTCGACCGCTTCCGCGACGAGCTCGTCAACACCCATTCGTCGGGGCGCCGGGTCGGTGCGGTCTGGGCGTGGATCCTGAAGTATCTGGTGCCGGTGGAGTTCGCGGTGATGTTCGGCTGGTGGATGTATCAGGCAGCGACGGTGTACGACCCGGAGGGCTGGTGGAATCCCCTGCGGGTATACAGCGTCGGCACCTGCGTGGCGCAGTGGGGCATCGCACTGGCAGTTCTCTGGGCGTTCAACCGCCGCCTCGCCGAGCGGAGCGCGGCGGACCGTGCTACGCTTGTGGGTTGATGACGAATCGCGCGTCCCCTGCAGGCGCGCGTAATGCGAAAGGAGACCGAACGTGTATCCAGAGTTCTTCATCGCCCCGATGCGCGAGGAATTGACCCGGCTCGGCGTCAAGGAGCTGCGGACCGCCAAGGACGTGGACGACGCGGTGGCCGGACAGTCCGGCACCCTGATGCTGGTGGTCAACTCCGTCTGCGGCTGCGCGGCCGGCAGGGCACGCCCGGGTGTGGCGCTGGCGCTGCAGCACGGGACCCGGCCGGACGTGGTCGCCACCGTGTTCGCCGGCGCCGACGTCGAGGCGACGCAGCGCGCGCGGGAGTACCTCACCGGTTATCCGCCGTCCTCGCCCGCCGTTGCCCTCCTGCGGGACGGCAAGCTGATCTACATGATGGAGCGGCACCAGATCGAGAACCGGGAGGCCGATGTCATCGCCCGGGATCTGACCGCCGCGTTCGACAAGCACTGTGCGCCGGCGGCCGTCGCGTAGAGACCGGACCGCGCAGCGACGGTGAGGCCGCGCTGCCCGTTCCGTCAGCGGGCCGGCGGTGGAGGCTCGAGGCGGGCGGGCGGCGACGCGGGCACGATCGGCAACGGCCGCCGGCAGCGGGCTTGCTCGCAGGCGCGTTGCGTCACGTCGGCCAGCGTGTCGATGAAGGCGGGGTGGTCGTTGACCGCGGCCGCGCGGCGCATCGGCAGGCCGAGGTCGCGGCAGACCTCGGCCGCTTCCGTGTCGAGGTCGTACAGCACCTCGATGTGATCGGCCACGAACCCGATGGGAGCGATGACCGCCGCCCGCAGGCCGCGGTCGTGCGCGGCGCGGAGATACTCGCAGACGTCCGGCTCCAGCCAGGGGTCCTCGGGCCGTCCACTCCGGCTCTGGTACGCCAACACCCAGTCGTCGGTCTCCAGGCGGGCGGCCACGCGTTCGGCCGTCTCCCGCAGGTCCGTCTCGTAGCGAGACGCCGCCGCCATCGCCGTCGGGATGCTGTGTGCGGTGAAGACGATGCGGGCGGCCTGCCGCACGGCGTCGGGAAGCTGGCGTCGGGCGGCAGCGATTCGTCGGGCGTTGGCTTCGACGAACCCGCGGTGCGTGTGCCAGCCGGGCGCGAACAGCACCTCGACGTCGGCCGCCGCGCGCGCCCGCAGCTCCTGCCGGGCCTGCGCGACGTTCTGGCGGTACTGCCCGCAGCTCGAGTAGCTGTGGTGCGCAGCCAGGACGATGCCGAGCGCCCGTTCGATTCCCGCCGCCGCCATCTCCTCCAGGGTGTCGTCGAGAAACGGGTGCCAGTTGCGCATGCCGACGAAGACCGGCAGCTTCGGGCCGGTCGCGGCGAGACGTGCGCGCAACCCCTCCGCCTGCCGCCGGGTGATCGCGGTGAGCGGCGACACGCCGTCGAACAGCTCGTAGTGTTGCACCACCGCCTCGAGGCGGGCCGGCGGTACTCTTCGTCCCCGGAGCACGTTCTGCAGGAACGGCCGGATGTCGGCGCGGCGCAGCGGCCCGCCGAAGCTGATCAGCAGCACGGCATCGAAGGGACAGGCGTTCCAGGGCATGGCGGAGAATCGTGGTCTGCGAGCACCGCCGGGCCGGTGACACGCTGGGCCTGGACCGCGCCCGGCCGTACGGCATCGCTACGCGCTGATGCCAGTGGTGTTACAATGACGTTCTGTGTCGGGGCGTGGCTCAGCCTGGTAGAGCACTCGGTTCGGGACCGAGGGGTCGGAGGTTCAAATCCTCTCGCCCCGACCACTTCCTTCCCGCTTTCGCGCTGATCTTCGGTAGCGACAAGGTCACGCCGCCGCCTGACGGACGGCAACGAGATGCGCCGCCGCCCGTTGCCGGCCGTGTGCATCGGGTGCGCAGGACCGGCAACGGTCGGCCACGGCGCTTGCATCAGTTCTCGTTCGTCGCCGCCAGGAACTGGCGCGCCTCGGCGTAGCCCGCCTCGTCGGCCGCACCCACCCAGAAATCGACAAGCGCGCCGTAGCGCTCCCGGGCCGTGACCCGGTCTCCACTCGCGGCGGCCGAGCGGGCGGCTCCCAGCAGCGAGCGCATGCGATTCGGCATCCGCAGCAGCGACGTATCGAACTTTGCCAGCGCGTCAGCGGGGCGGCCGAGCTGAAGCAGGATCTCTCCGTACAGCTCGTAGGGAGGCTTGACCGGGCTGGCTGCGCCGTTGGGCAGTCGCAGCGTTTCGACGACGGCAATCGCCTCGTCCATCAGCGCCGTCGCCCCGTCCTGGTCGCCTTCCGCTGCCAGAATCGACGCCGCGACTTCCTTGTGGGCGATCCGGTCCTGCGTCCCGCCGTCAGCGGCCCGCGCCGCGAGCGCCGCCTCGGCCTGGCGCGCCAGCGTCAGATCACCCTTGCGCACGGCGCTGAGTCCGGTGGCCAGCAGCTCGTGCATGGACGAGTCCTCGGTGATCGGCTCGGTGCGCCACCGCTCGGTCTCGACCACGTACCGGGCGTTCACCAGGGGCAGGGTGCTGACCGCGCGGGCCTGTCCCTCGCTCTCGTCGATGAGCTGCTCCAGGCGCTCGATCCAGACTTGCGCCTTGTCGTAGTCGCCGCGCTGCAGATCGCCGTACTGGCCCCAGTCGAGCGAGTGGACGGCGTCGCCGACGCTGTCGCCCGGCTCCCACAGGGCGCGGGCCGCGTCGTGGGCCGACTGGTTGTGGTTCGAAACGAGATCCCACATGCCGTGCTGGATGAAGATGTGGGTGGGCATGTGGCGCGCGTGCGAGACGGCCGGCGCGATCTCGGCGTAACGGCGTGCGGCGTCGAGCGCCAGGGGCGCGTGGATCGGGTCGTCGAAGGCGTGAATCGTGTAGTGCGGCGCTCCCGGATGGTCCGGATTGGCGTGGAAGACCTTCATCGCGATGTTGCCCGCCCGGACCTCGAGCCGCAACGACTGATCGCCGAGCGCCCGTGAACCGGCCAGCATCGACAGCGCGTAGAAGGTGGCCACCTCGTGGTCGTCGGGATGGCGGTCGTAGAGCCGGCCCATCGCCTCCATGTAGCCGACGCGTCGCTCGTTGTAGGCGCCCTCATCGCTCCACAACACCTCGACCGCTTCGAGAAAGCCCTTCTCCCGGTCGGTCGGCGCCTTGGCGGCGCGTGCCGCGCGGGTCGGGCCCAGGCGTGCGAGCACCGCCCGGGGATTGGCCTCGTCGAGGTTGGGGCCGCCGCCGAAGAGCGGATGGTTGTAGCTCAGCGTTTCGCCCCAGTAGGCCAGTGCGAAGTCCGGCTCGATGGCCTGCGCCGCCTGGAACTGCTCGATGGCCTGCTTCCAGCCGAAGCTGTGGAGAATGGCCACGCCCCGCAGGAAATGGCGTTGCGCTTCTTCGGAACGCGCGGAGGTCGGGAAGTCGAGCGAACCGACCTCGGTGAACTGCGCACCGGCGGGAGTGGCCAGCAACAGGGCAGCCAACAGACAGATTACGGATCTCATGGGAACCTCCATAGCACGGCAGGTTAGCATATGCGCCGGCCCGGACGACCGGATTCCCGACCGCGGCGAAGCACACCGCGCCGGTCGGCTATAATCACGGCGCCCGGCGGGCAATCCCGACGATGACGGTGACCAGACGTCTGCTCGTGAGCGGCCGCGTACAGCGCGTCGGGTTCCGTGCGTTCGCAGCCGGGGCGGCTCGGCGGGAAGGCGTGCGCGGCTTCGTGCGCAATCTGGCCGACGGGCGGGTGGAGGCGGTCGGCGAGGGCGACCGCGAAGCGATGGACCGGTTCGAGCGCGCCCTGCACCGGGGTTCCCGGCTGTCGAAGGTGCTCGGCATCACCGTCGAAGACGTTGCGCCGCTGGACGCGACCGGAGGATTCGTGGTTCGCACCTGACGGAGCCGCGACCCGAGAGATGCAAGAGCTGAAGAGCCTGATCCGCGAGGTGCCGGACTTTCCGAAGCCGGGCATCCTGTTCAAGGACATAACGACGCTTCTCGGCGACCCCGGGGGACTGCGCCGGGCCATCGCGTGCCTCGTCGAGCCGTTTCAGGAAGCTGCAATCGACAAGGTGGTGGGGATCGAGAGTCGGGGCTTCATCTTCGGCGCGGCGGTGGCGGAGCGTCTCGGCGCGGGATTCGTGCCGGCGCGCAAGCCGGGGAAGCTGCCGGCGCGTACGGTCCGTGTCGAGTACGCTCTCGAGTACGGCACCGACACCTTGGAGCTCCACGAGGACGCGCTGGGCAGCGGGCAGCGGGTTCTGATCGTCGACGATCTACTGGCGACCGGCGGCACGGCGCGCGCGGCGGCCGACCTCGTCGCCGGGCGCGGCGCCGAGGTGCACGCGCTTGCGTTTCTCGTCGAGCTCGACGCCCTGCGCGGCCGCGACCGGCTGTCTGGCCACGACGTCTTCGCGGCGCTGCACTACTAGTTCCCCGCCGGACGCGGCCTCGTGGGGACGGCATGACCGAGGCTCTCATCGTTGCACTGATTTGTGTCGTGCTCTTCGTCGCGGAGCGCGCACGCCGGGATCGTGGACGGCAGCATCGCGAGCGTCTGGCCGCCATCCTGCTCACGAGCCTGTCCCCTGCCGCGGCGCGCGGCGAGCCGCGCGACCTGCTGGCGTGGCGCGGCGCCGCCGATACCGCCCGGCGCCTGTTTCCGGAAGCGGTCGGCGCCATCGAGCGGCAGACCGGCGAGGCGTTCCCGTTTCCACACGCGGTAGTGGACGACGCGCACGCGCGCTGGACGGCGGAATGGCTGGCGTGGGAGCGCCGGCACGACGCCGACTTCAAGCAGCGGGCGAACGCGCTCGAGGCCGAGCTGCGGGCGGCGGGGGATACCCCGGCCGGGGTACGGGCGCGGCTGTCCGCGCTCGACGACGAGAAGCTGCAGGCCTACCAGGAGCGCTACGAGGAGTACGTCCGTATCGGCAACGGACTGGCGGCGCTCCGCGAACGGGCGTCGGGGGGCGAGACCCCGTCCTGACCGGGCGACGGTGTAAGCTGCGCAAGGTGCCGGCCTTCGGCCCGGCGCCCGTGGCCTCCATTGCGCGTGTAGCTCAGTTGGATAGAGCGGCCGCCTCCTAAGCGGCAGGCCCCAGGTTCGAATCCTGGCACGCGCGCCATCCCGGCGGATCCCGGCTCAGATAATGGTCATGGGCAGGTCGGTGGTCGGAGATCCGCGTTCGGCGAACGCACCGACATGCTCGGCAACAACATCGAACACGATCCGGTATTCGCCCGGCGTCTCGATGGTCGGCAGCTCGACGTGCAACAACACGTCGTCGCCAGGCGGGACATCGCGCGGCAGCAGGGTTCGCGACCACCTGGCGTCGATGCAGGTGTCCGGATCGACGCGGTAGAGATCGGCGGCGAGCTGGGTCGTGCCGCGCTGGTCCGGAGTGCCGCTCAGCCAGAGCGTATCGCCGGTGTTGCTCACGCGCACGTGGAGTCTGATGTGGGCGCCGGCGGTCACCCGGCCGCGGTCAACGGCCGGCTCGATGCGGGCCTGCAGGTTGTCGGGGTTGCGCGTCGTCGCCAGGAAGCTCCCCTTGTAGAGCACGATATAGGTCGATGTGAGCATCGCCGTGGTGAGCAGTTCCCAGTAGTGGCGCAGCTCGCGGCCCAGGAGGAAGTCGCGCAGGCCGCTGACCGGCACCTCCACCGACAGCGGCAGACCGATCGGGACCACCGTCATCCGGTCGAATCCGCACGCGAGGGCGCGCGACTCCAGTGCCTCGACGTCGATGTCGTTCTCCAGCACGTCCCAGTCGTCCATTTCGTCCAGGCTCGCCTGGGTGTGGCTGTGTCCCGGGGCCGGTTCGCACATCGCCACCACACCGCCGGTCCTGAGCACGCGCGCCATCTCTCGCAGGACCTCGTCCTGATTCGGGACGTGATGAAAGGCATCGTACAGGAGGATCTTGTCGACGTGCCCGTCAGGCAACGGGATCCGGTGCCCGTCATAAGGGAGGAACTGCGGATCGAGATCCCAGTTGGTCAGCGGATCGCGCTCGAACAGTTGGCGCCCCATCTCCAGCGCCGCGGGGGACACGTCGACGGCGATGGTGGGGCAGCCGTACCGGTTCAGAAAATGCAGCAGCCAGCAGGTGCCGGCGCCGAGTTCCATCACGACGTCGCCGGGCGCGAGGCGGAGCCAGTGCGCGACGACGCCGATGTCGAAGAAGCGTCGCGCGAAGTTGTCGACATCGGTGTACGGCTTGCCCAGCAGGAACCGTTGATCCGTCTGCTCGGCGAAGTAGCGGTCGGCGGCGGCGTTGAAGATGTCGGTCCGGGCGACGATCTGTTCGGGCGTGAACCGCGAATGGGCGGCCGGCGGCCGGTTCATCCACTCCGTGGCGTACAGCCGGTCATAGACGACCGTCAACAGTCGGCGGACGCGGATGGACCGCTCTGCCAGCCACTCGGTGACGCCGACGATGATCGTCGCCAGGATTTGTGTGCGCATCGCTCGTCGCTCAGCGCCTAGAACATGAAGGCGGCAGACGAGGGACCTCCGACGTCACCCCGGAAGTCTCCAGCCGCGGGCCCCGCGGCGCCTTCCATCGCGGGCCCGTGGTTCCGGCACGTGGAGTCCCATAGCGTCAGAAGACCGGTCCGGCCGGTGTGGCGGGGCCTATGTCCCGAAACGCGTAGTGATTCCAGCCGAAGACCTCCTTGAGCGCCATGGAGATGTCGAAGCCGTGCTGCTCGACCGATTCGGCCGGCACCGACAGGTTGAAATCGAAGGGCCATATGCAGTGCCCTTCGTACTCCTCGTTCCAGGACCCGACGATGTAGACCGGCGCCGGCAGCGCGTCCAGTCCGAGCTTGTCGGACCAGTACGGCCGGATGTGCTCCTCCGTGTGCAAGCCTTTGAGGAGCTTCATGAAGTCGGCGTATTCGCCGCGCGTGATCTCCAGCGTCGGATGCCCTGGTTTGGCGAAGCCGGGAGCCAGATTGGGGATGACCAGAGGGTGGCGCCCGGTGAAGTGGTTGCGGATTCCTGCGGCGACGGCATACGTGGTGCGGAGGGTGTTGATCTGGTTCTGGACGTACAAGGGCGACAGCCGCAGCCGCTGCTCGCTGCCCTGCTTGATGTTGGCTGCGTGGTGATAGATATAGAGGGCGTCGAAGAAATGGCTGCGCGTGCGACGGTCGGCCGAGAACTGTCCGGTCGAGGACAGTTGTATCTCCTCGCCGACGAGGTATGGGAACTCCCCGTAGACGTCGGCGAAGTCCTGTCTTGCGCCCGCGATCGTCGTCTGCATCGCGGACGCTTCGTTCGGGCTCAGAGGCAACTGTCCCCAGGTGTGCGTGCCGAAGATGAAGACCACCGGACGTCCGTCCAGAGCGAAGATGCGCGCGGGACTGACGCGGAGCACGTCTTTCAGAAAGCGGGCCATCGCGACGAAGTCGTCGCGGAAACTGGACTGCACGGTCGGCGCGAGAAAGCTGATGCGCCCACCCGTGGTGGGCAGCACCAGCGTGTCCTCGTAGAGCAGGCAGACATGGCGGGTGGCGACGTTCGGCGCCTGCAGGAATCCACGGAAGTAGTTGCGATTGTTACCGGTCGTCAAGCGCCGCGGGATCCAGCTCAAGGCGTCCACCGTGACGCCGAACTCGTTCTTCAAGTCATGGAAGGTCGTTTCGACTTCCGGATCGGCCGAAAGATAGTTGCCCCCCTTGAACCGGACGGTCTGTGAGCCGGGAGGCCGGTCGAGGGTGTTGTACCAGCCATAGTGCCAGGCGATGGTGATCGGCCGGCGGGACGTCGGCATGGTCGATTCACCGTAGCGTTGAATGGTATGCGTGACGGAATCGACGACCAGGGGCTCGACGACTGCGCGTCCGAACACGTCGGCCCGGTAGTCGAACCCCGGCCGCGGCGTGAGACCGAATCCCCGCTGCGCGTACAGGGCAGTGCTGACGATCTCCCGGTCGGAGGCGTTGATCGTGCCGCTGCCGTCGACGTCGGCGACGTACGGCGGCAGCAGCGTCGGGCCTTCCTGCCCGCGAAGCAGGGCAGGCGCCTGCGCCGCGTGGCCGGCTAGCGCGAGTCCCGCGGCACGCAAGAACTGGCGTCTCGACGGCTCTTGCGAGTCGTGACTCATCACGTCAACAGGTAGTCCGGGCCGAGGTGCCCGCGTCGGCGCGTCGAGAGATTCAGCGCAACCGCTGGGACTGATGCGCTTCCCGACCGCGACGCCGCGCTACTCTACCACATCGGTCGCAGCGTCAGGCCCCCGCCGGCCCCGGCGGGCGTGCTCTTTTGTTAGAATTCCAGGATCCCTCGATGATGACACCATGAAGAGAGCGGAGAGACACCATCTCAAGGCCGACCCACTGGCCGCCGGGCTGCAGCCCCTGCTGGAGTCCATGCGGAGAGGCCGGTGGGCCGTCGGCGCGGTTAGCGTCCTCGGCGTGCTGGTTGCCGGTGCGTCGGTATTCGGTTGGCAGCAGTGGCGCACCTCGCGCGCCAGCGAGATGCTGGCGTCCGCGATGGCGGTGGTGGATGCCCCGGTCGTTCCTGCGGACGGACAGGCGGCCGCCGGAGCGGACGCGTACCCGTCGGAGGCGGCCAAGCTCGAGACCGCGGTGCCCCGGCTGCTGGCGGCGGCTGACGCGTATCCGAGCCTGCAGCAGGGCATCGTGGCCCGCTATCAGGCGGCGGTTGCGCTCGGCGCCCTGGGCCGCACCACCGAAGCGGCCGCGCAGTACCAACGCCTGATCGAGGTCGCCGGCGATGGCATCTACGCGCGCATGGCCCGTCTCGGACGAGCCGAAGCGCATCTGCAGGCCGGGGAGTACGCGGAGGCGATTGACCTGCTCGAAGCGGAATCACGGCTCGCGGACGCCGAGTTCCCCGTCGATGCGGTGCTGATGCGGCTCGGCCAGTCCTATCGCCTGGCCGCCAGGCCGGCCGAGGCGCTGCAGGCGTTCCAGCGTCTTGTCGACGAGTTTCCGGCCTCCGGTTATCGTTTCGATGCCGAGCGTGAGCTCGACACGCTGGGCTCCGGGCAATAGGACGGTCCGGGCGCCGGGGGCACGAGACATGACCAGGGCGCCGGCATCGGCGGCCGGCGAGTTCACCATCGGTCTCGTGCAGATGGCCTGCCACCGGCTGGCCGCCCGCAACCACGAGGCGGCCGAGGCCGGCATCCGCGACGCGGCCGCGCGGGGAGCGCAGATCGTCTGCCTGCAGGAGTTGTTCGCGACGCCGTACTTCTGCCAGCGCGAGGACGCCGCCTGCTTCGATCTGGCCGAGGAGATTCCCGGAACCCTCACCACGCGCTACGCGAGGCTCGCGCGGGCGCTCGGCGTCGTGCTGATAGTGCCGTTTTTCGAGCGTCGCGCCGCCGGCCTGTACCACAATTCCGCGGTCGTGATCGACGCCTCGGGAGACCTGCTCGGCCTCTACCGCAAGGTGCACGTACCTGACGATCCGCAGTTTCTCGAGAAGTTCTACTTCACGCCGGGCGACCTCGGCTACCGCGTCTTCGAGACCCGGCACGCACGCATCGGAGTCCTGATCTGCTGGGATCAATGGTACCCGGAGGCGGCTCGCCTGACCGCTCTGCAGGGCGCCGAGGCAATCTTCTATCCGACGGCCATCGGTTGGCTCGGCGCCGGCGAGCCGGGTGGCGACGGGCTCGCCGAGCGCGACGCCTGGATGACGGTGCAGCGGGGACACGCCATCGCGAACGGGGTCTACGTGGCGGTCGTGAACCGTGTCGGCACGGAGACGACCGAAGCAGGCGCTCTGAGATTCTGGGGCGGCTCGTTCGTCAGTGATCCCGGAGGCCGGGTAATCGCCCGAGCGGACGGAGAGACTGCCGGCGTGGTGGTCGCGCGATGCAGCCGGCGCGCCCTGGAAGAGCAACGGCGGGCGTGGCCGTTTCTCCGGGATCGCCGTATCGACACCTACGCGTCGATCACGCGTCGCTACCTGGACGACCCGCCGCACAAGGCACAGCAGGCGCGATGAGCGACCTGCGGCGCGCGCCGTCCCGCCGGGAAGCGGCGCCGGGGGCGGGGGGCGCCCCGGGCCGGGGGCCCCCCCCGGGGGGGACCCCCCCCGCCCCCCCGGGCGGGATGGCGCCAGACCCCCCCCCCGCGGG
>VXME01000146.1:57135-75190 GCA_009861545.1 Acidobacteriota bacterium
CGCGCGCCGCTCCCCGCCCCCCCCCCCCCCCCCCCGCCCCCCGGCCGGCGCCGGGCGCGGGGGCGCGCCCGGGCCCGCGGGGGGCGGGCGCGGGGGCCGCGGGGCGCCGGCTTCCGGATGCCCGCGGAGTGGGAGCCCCACCACGCGACCTGGCTCGTCTGGCCGCATGCCCGCGCCGACTGGGAGGTCAAGACGACGGCGGTCGAGTGGTGTTACGCCGACATCGCGCGCAACCTCGTCCGCGGAGAGCGCGTTGCGATCGTCTACCACGACGAGGCCGTGCGGCAGCGGGCGGAGCGCCGCCTGCGTCGGACCGGCGTGGACCTGAACCGGATAGATGCACACATGATCCCGACGAATCGCTCCTGGATCCGCGACTGCGGACCGGTCTTCGTCGTGTGCGGACCGGCTGCCCGTAGCGAGGTCGCGGCGACCGACTGGCGATTCAACGGCTGGGCGCGCTATCGCGCCTGGCGGCGCGACGATGCGCTCCCGCGGACCATCGCCGGGCGCCTCGGCATGCGCCGGTTCGAGATCGTCGCGGCCACGAGCGACGGACCGCGGCCCGTAGCCCTCGAAGGAGGCAGCATCGACGTGAACGGGCAGGGCCTGCTGCTGACGACCGAGCAATGCCTGCTGGGGCGCGAGCAGGCGCGCAACCCGAACCTGTCCCAAGCGGAAATCGAGCGCATCCTGCAGCAGGCGTTGGGAGTCGAGCGCGTGCTGTGGCTCGGCGGCGGCATCGCGGGCGACGATACGCACGGCCACGTCGACGACGTGGCGCGTTTCGTGAACGCCGACACCGTCGTCGCCGCCGTCGAGCCCGATGCGAGCGACGAGAACCACGCACCTCTCGCCGACAACCTGGCGCGCCTGCGGGCGATGCGCGACCTGAGCGGGCGTCCGCTGCACGTCGTGACGATCCCGATGCCCCGGCCGCTCTACTTCGACGGCGAGCGCCTTCCCGCGAGCTACCTGAACTTCTACATCGGCAACGACGTCGTGCTCGTGCCGACCTTCAACGATCCCTCCGATCGGGTGGCCCTTGGGATTCTCGCCGGCCTCTTTCCGGCGCGCGAGGTGGTGGGCATCCACGCCGGCGATCTCATCCTCGGCCTCGGCGCCGTGCACTGCGTCACGCAGCAGCAGCCGCGGGGGCGTCATGCGTCCCCGGCCGGGAACCGCGCTTCTCCTCGGTGACCCGCACGGCGCTATCGCGACTGGTCGCCGGGTCCGTCGAAACGGTCGACCGGAACCGGCGCCCCGTCGATGACCAGCGCGCGGCCGCCGAGCTCGAACGCGGCCGGGCGGCGGGCGGCGAGCAACTCGCGTCCCGACGCCGCCACGGCGCTCGACAGGAGCGGAAAGGCGATCGTCGCGTCGGCGTGCACGGTCACCCGCTTGGCGTCCACGGACAACTTGCCCCAGCTCTGCGCCTCGTCGAGGGTCGATCCGGATGCGCCGCCGAAGTGCGGGGCGTCGGTGATGATCTGCAGCGCGTACAGATGCCCCCCGGCGCCGGGGCTACAGAAGTCGGCCTGCACGCTCGCCTGGTTGATGAAGTTCTTCGGGGTTCCGCCGCCCAGGACGATCGAGGCGGTCCGCGGGCGTCGGATGACGAGGTTCGTCGATTCGATGACGTCGCCTACCACGTCGATGTGACCGTGCCGCGAATCGGCGTGCCGGGCCTGGGCGAGCCCCATGCCGATGGACGAATCCGCGATCGCGGGGCAGAACACCGGGACCTGTGCGCGGTAGGCGGCCGTGAGGATGCCGTCGCCGCCGGTCTCGCTCCACAGGCGACGCCCGAGTTGATGCAGGTACTCCCGCGTGGTGTACGGCCGGGTCTCGAGTCCGGCACTGAAGGCGGCGATCCAGTTGTCGTTGTCGACGAACTCGTCCTCGTCCACGTAGGTGTCGTAGACGCGGTCGATGCGCGCCGCTTGCAGCGCACGGTCGTCCGCCCGGTGTGAGCCGACGAAGTGTCTCCGGCCGCGGGTCTCGTGCAGGTCGTGGTACAGGTTGGCGCCGGTGGACACGACGCAGTCGACGGCGCGGTCGCGGATGAGCCGCGCGATGGCGAGGCGCAGACCGCCGGCGGTCAGCGCGCCGGCGACCCCGAGGAAGATCACGACCTCGTCGTCGGCCAGCATGCGCCGCCAGATCCGATGGGCGGTGGCGAGGTTGCGTCCCTGGAACGAGATCCGCTCCATCCGCCGGAGCAGCTCGTCGGCCGGGGCGTCCGGCGCGATCTCGAAGGGTTCTATCGGCACGTCCAGGAAGCGCGACTTGGCGGACGAAGAGGAGGACTTGGACATGGTCTGTTGCGAGAGTCCGGACGGTTCAGTCCGCCAGCGTCGCCTTCAGCTCGCCGAGGATCACCAGCGCTTCGAGCGGGGTCAGACGGTCGAGGTCGATCGCCGCGATGCGTTCCGCGACAGCGCGGTGGACCGACGACGGCGGTTCCTCCTGGAAGAGCCCGAGCTGACCCGCGATCTCGCCGCCCGCTCCGCTGAAGGATGGACGCCCGCCGCGCGACAGCTCGTCCCGCTCCAACCCGGCCAGAATGGTGCGTGCCCGCGCAACGGTCGCCGGCGGCAGGCCGGCCAGTTTCGCGACCTGGATGCCATAGCTGCGGTCCGACCGTCCCGCCTCGACCTTGCGCAGAAAGACGATGTCGTCCCGCCACTCCCGCGCGGCGACGTGGTAGTTCACCACGCCGTCGTGGAGATCGGCCAGGTCGGTGAGCTCGTGGTAATGGGTCGCGAAGAGCGTCCTGGGACGCGCCTTCGCACCGGTGGCGAGATGCTCCGCAACCGCCCAGGCGATGCTCAGCCCGTCGAAGGTCGCCGTCCCGCGGCCGATCTCGTCGAGCAGCACGAGGCTGCGCGAGGTGGCCTGGTGCATGATCTTCGCGGTCTCCTGCATCTCGACCATGAACGTCGAGTGCCCGCGGGCCAGATTGTCGGCGGCGCCGATGCGGGCGAAGATCCGGTCGATGAGCGGCAGCGCGGCCTCGCGCGCGGGCACGAAGGATCCGGCCTGCGCCATCAGGACGATGAGGGCCGTCTGCCGCAGGTACGTCGACTTGCCCCCCATGTTGGGGCCGGTCAGCACGACTACCTGGTGGTCGGTCTCGTCGAGCCGGACGTCGTTCGGCACGAACGAATCGGTCCGCATCTCGACCACCGGATGCCGCGCGTCGGCGATTGCCAGCTCTCCGTCTTCCCGCACGCGCGGCTTGACGTAGTTGCGCCGCGCGGCCACCTCGGCCAGCGCGGCCAGGACGTCGAGCGTGGCGAGCGCCCGCGCGGATCGCTGGATCCGACCCGCCTCGGCGAGAGTCGCCCGCCGCAGTCCGTCGAAGATCTCCTGTTCCCGCTCGAGGATCCGATCGTCCGCTCCGAGCGCCTTCGCCTCGTACTCCTTGAGCGCCGGGGTTATGTAGCGCTCGCCGTTCGCGATGGTCTGCTTGCGGTGGTAGTCGTCGGGGACGGCGTGGAGATTCGCTGCCGACACTTCTATGTAGTAGCCGAAGACCCGGTTGAACCGGATCTTCAGGGACCCGATGCCGGTCCGCTCCCGCTCGGCCGCCTCCATCGCCGCGATCGCCTGCCGGGCGCCGCGGCTGATGGCGCGCAGCTCGTCGAGATCCGTGTCCACGCCGTCCCGAACGAACCCGCCGTCGCGCGCGAGCGCCGGCGGATCGTCGCCCAGCGTTGCCGTGATCCGGTCGTGGACGTCGCGCAGCTCGTCGAGATCGTCCAGCAGCACGCCGATGAGCGGCGCCTGCAGTTCGGCCGCGTGGGCGCGGGCCGCCGGAAGGATGCCGACGGATCGGCCGAGCGCCGCCAGATCGCGCGGTCCCGCCGTACCGAGGGCCACGCGGGCGATGAGACGCTCCAGATCCTGGACGCGGGCCAGGTCCCCCCGCAGCCGCCCGCGGGCGGCGACCTCCCGCGTCAGTTCATCGACCGCGTCCAGCCGGTCGATGATCGGCTCGCGCGACGCGAGCGGCCGCTGGAGCCACGCGCGGAGCATACGGCCGCCCATCGGGGTGTTCGTCAGGTCGATCTCCGCAAGAAGCGAACCGGCCCGACGTCCCTCGGCGCCGGCAAGAACCTCGAGGTGCTCGAAGGTCGCGGCGTCGACGACGAGATGATCCGCCCGCGTCCGGAACTCCAGGGTCCTGAGATGTTCGAGCTCGGCCCTCTGTGTATCCCGCAGGTGGCGCACGAGCCCTCCCGCGGCCCGTATGGCCGCGGGGTGCTGGTCCGGAATCAGGCCGAAGCCGTCCAGCGACGCCGTGCCGAGCTGCCCGAGCAGGGTCTGCAGGGCCTGCTCGAGATCGAAGAGCGCGGGCTCGGCGGCGGTGACCGGCACGTCGACGTGCTCGATTCCCGGCAGGCATGCCGCGTCGAGGTCCCCTGGCAGCAGGATCTCCCGGGGCCGGACGGCGGCCAGCTCGTCGACGGCCGCCCCGGCCGCCGAGTCCCCGTGGTGCGCCCTGCCCCGCAGCTCGCCCGGGGAGAGAAAGGCGGTCGCGAGGACGAAAACGGCGGACGCGCCGTCACCGCCCCGGGCGACGGCCACGAGGAACGCAGGCTCGCTTGCTTCCAGGGCCCCCGCATCCGTGTACGTGCCGGGGGAGACTACCCGGACGACCTCGCGGCGAACGATGCCCCGGGCCTTGCGCGGATCCTCGACCTGCTCGCACACGGCGACCCGGAACCCCTGTTTGACGAGGCGCGCGAGGTACGTGTCGGCCGCGTGCCATGGCACGCCGCACATCGGAATTTCTCGACCGCCGCGATCTTTGGAACGCGACGTGAGGGTGAGCTCCAGAACCCCGGCCGCGGTGACCGCGTCCTCGTAGAACATCTCGTAGAAGTCACCCATCCGGAAGAAGATCAGGGCATCGGGGTACTGTCGCTTGGCCTCCAGGTACTGGCGCATCGCCGGCGTCGTCCCCTGGCCGGCGGCGGCCGGCGCCTTGACGGTGGGCGTCATCGTGCCCGATGGTAGCATCGCGCGATGGGGTACTCGGCGCGACGGGAAATGTGGGTACTGGCGCTCGATACGAGCACGCGCGAGGGCAGCGTTGCGGTGGCTCGCGGCGGCGACGTCGTCGCTGCGGCCGCGGGAGATCCTTCCCGGACGCACGGCGAGCGGCTGCCGGGCGATCTACTGGCGATCGTCGCGAACGCCGGCGTGTCCCTTTCCGCCATCGACCGATTTGCGGTCTCGTCCGGTCCCGGATCCTTCACCGGCCTGCGGGTGGGGCTCGCGACCATCCAGGCGCTCGCGCTCGTCCACTCGCGGCCCGTGATCCAGGTCTCGACGCTCGAGGCTCTGGCGCGTACCCCGGGCGCGGGAGATCGCGTGCTGGCCTGGATGGACGGACAGCGCCGGGACGTGTTCGCCGCGCTGTACGACCGTGGCGCCCGGGAGTGTGTCGCCGGCCCGCGCGTCGGCCGGCCCGCGGAGATACTCGATGCCTGGAAGCCGGAACTGGTGAAACGCCCCCTGGACGTCGTCGGCAACGCGGTGACCGCGACGCGGGCGTTGCTCGCGGAACGGCTGGGCGCGGGAACCGCACTGGTGGACGAGCCGCCGCCACTCGCACCCGTGATCGCACGCCTCGCGTTCGAGCGCGACGGCGAGGCGGTCGCTCCACACGCCGCTCAGCCGCTGTACGTCCGGCGTCCCGACGCGGTGCTCGCCCGCCGGCGAGGGCTCTGAAACAATCTTGAAACATTCCTGGGGCGTGTGGTACTTTTCGGCAGCCGTGCGGCCATGCAGGCTCGCCGCCCCTGCGCAGGGGAGTCCCACACAGGAGGGAACATGACCCAGGAGCAACACGCACGCGAGGTGTTGCTGGAGGAAGACGACGAGTACCGTGATCTGGCCGAGCAGCATCGGGCCCTGGAGAGTCGCCTCGCCGAGCTGCTCGATCACCCATACCCGTCCGGCGCCGAACAGGTCGAAGAAGCGACGCTCAAGAAGAGAAAGCTCCACATCAAGGACCGCATGGAGCACATCCTGCGGCGCCGCTTGACGCCGCGAGCCGAAGACGGCGAGCCCCTCCTCGGTCGCTAGCAGTCTGCGCTCGTAGAACGGGGACGATGTCTATCGATCGTTCCGGGATTCCGTTCGTCCTCGGGGCGGCCGCCGGCGGCGCGCTGCTCTCATGGCTCGCTGTACCCTGGATGCCCGGCGCGGTTCTCTGGCTGTTGGCCGCGGTGTTCGCGTACTTCTTTCGCGACCCCGATCGATTGGCGCCGGGCGACGTCGGACTCGATGCCGTGCTGGCGCCGGCCGACGGCCGGATCCTGCACGCCGGCGCCTCCGACGCGGACATCGCGCCGCCGGGGGTCTGGCAGCAGGTCAGCATCTTCCTGTCGCCGCTCGATGTCCACGTCAACCGGGCCCCGGTCGGCGGACGGGTGCTGGAGGTGACGTATCGCCCCGGCCGATTCCTGCCGGCCTATGACCGCCGCTCGGGTGTCGAGAACGAACGCAGCGAGATTCGCGTCGAGCACGAAGGCCAGACCGTCGTGTTCCGGCAGGTCGTCGGTGTGCTTGCGCGACGGGTGGTCTGCCGTCTCGCGCCGGGCATGACCGTGGCCCGCGGACAGCGGTTCGGTATCATGAAATTCGGATCGCGCATGGACGTCTTCCTGCCGCAGTCGGCGCACATCGCCGTGACCGTGGGTCAGAGGGTTCGCGGCGGGGAGACCGTGGTGGCGCGCCTGGCGAGCGGCGGGGATTGAGCGCATGAGCAGAGTCCTGTCGATGTTCAGCGGCCGGAAGCCGCCCCAACGGCGGTTTCGCCGGGGCACGTACCTGCTCCCGAGCCTGTTCACCGTGGCCAACATGTTCTGCGGTTGGGCCTGCATCGTCTTCGCGATGCGCGGCGACTACGTGACCGCGGCGCCGTTCATCGGGTTCGCGATCATTCTCGACGGGCTCGACGGCCGCGTCGCTCGGGCGACCGGCGCGACGAGCGACTTCGGCGTCGAGTTCGACTCGCTGGCCGACGTCATCTCGTTCGGCGTCGCGCCGGCGACGCTCGTCTTCGCCTGGGGGCTCGAACCGCTCGGCCGCCTCGGCTGGGCGGTGGCCTTCCTCTGGCTGGCCGCCGCGGCGGTGCGGCTGGCGCGCTTCAACATCCAGGGCAAGGAGGGCGACAAGCGCTACTTCATCGGTCTGCCGAGTCCCGCGGCGGCGGGGGTGCCCGCGGCCACGGTGTTCGCGTACCCGCTCGGATTCGCCGAACCGGGTGCGGCGGTCGTCGCGTTGCCGATCGTTCTGTTTCCGGCGGCGCTCATGGTCAGTCGCCTGCGGTTCCGGAGCTTCGGTGCGCTGATTCCCGGTCGTCGCCGGTCCTATCTCACCCCGCTCGCGATCGCCGGGGTCATCGCGGCGATCGCGGCGCAACCCGAGGCCGTGCTCGTCCTGATGGCGTACTCGTACCTGGCTTCCGGACTGATTGGCGCCGCAATGAACCGCAGCCAGCGCCAACCGCCGCGCCTGGCTTCACCGGCCGAGCCCGAGACGCCCACCGCGGAGCGGTCCGCCTCCTGAATCCGGCGAGGCGGCGCGGCCGGCGGGCTCCTGTTCCACCGGAAAGCGCAACGTGACCGTAGCGCCGTCTCCCTTGCGGCTGGCGATCTCGATGGCGCCCCCGTTCAGCTCGACGTTGCGCTTGGCGATCACCATGCCCAGGCCGGTGCCGGAGACTCTGGTCGAGAAGTACGGCTCGAACACGCGGGAGAGCGCGGCCTCGTCGAGACCGACCCCCGTGTCCCGCACGGTCAGCACGACCTCGTGCGCGTTCGCGGTCGCCGCCACGGTGAGCCGGCCTTCGCCCGGCATCGCGTGCAGCGCGTTCTCGACCACGTTCGTGAACGCCCGCGCCACGAGGGTCCTGTCGATCACGACCCGCGGCAGCGTCGTCGGCACATCGACCGCCAGCCGAATCCGACCAGCGAGACCGGTGCGGTAGGGATCGAGGACTTCGTGCACGACGTCGGTGAGAACCGTGGACTCCCGGTTCACCGGCGGCGAGGAAGCGTAGCTGGAGAACTCCGAGGCAATCCGGCGGAGCAGATTGACCTGGGTGAGAATCGAATCGACGCAGTCCCTGAGCACGGGACCGAGAGGTTCGCCGCGATCGCGGTGGACGCGCAGCAGGTGCTCGGCGGAGAGCTGGACCGGAGTCAGCGGGTTCTTGATCTCGTGGGCGACCTGCCTCGCCATTTCGGCCCAGGCTTCGAGACGATGGGTCCGCTCGAGCCTGCGGCGTTGGAGGAGAAGATCACCGGCCATGCGATTGAACGCCGCCACCAGGCGCTCGAGCTCGTCTGCCGAACGGATCGCCACCCGTGCGTCGAAGTCGCCGCGCGCGATGCGGCGCGTCGCGCGGGTCAGCCGCTGGACCGGGTCGGCGATGCGCTCGGCGATGTAGAAGCCGCTGGCGGCGCCCAGAAAGACGAGCAGCGTCACGCCGAGCAGAATCCCGCGATCGAGATTGCGGATCTGTCGCTCGATGTCCCGCTGCCGGGACGCCAAGGCCACGGTCAGGATGGTGTCCGCGCCGGCCGATCGGATGGGCGCGGCCGCGACCAGGTAGTCCTGCGAGCCGAACGCGTCCTCGGTAACGAACGTGGGGGCCTGGGCCAGGGCTATTGCGTTGTACACGGGGGCCGGGGTACGGGTCGGCAGCAGGCCGGAGGCAAAGAGGTCGCGCTCGCTGGTGGCCCTGAGCAGCGGTCCCTCGAAGATGTTGATGTCCTGCTCGATGATCTGGCTGACGAAGACGAGCAGGTCGTCCGTCGCGACCGTCGCCGCGGGATCCGCCGCCTGCTGCAACTCCGCTATCACCCGTTGCGCGACGACGGCCGTGCGGGCCGCCCCGGCCTCCACGTCGTCGCGGAGTTGCCCGGTGGAGTAGTTGCGAATCAGGACGGCGAGGACAAGCACGGGCACGGTCGCCACCGCGACGAAAGCCAGGAACAGCCGGCGATAGAAGCTGACGTGCAGCTCCCGGACCAGTTCCCGCCCGAGGCTGTAGCGCTCCGGGGTGAGCGGTCCCGCCACGGCCAGGACCAACATCCACGAGCCGAACGCGGCGCCGACCAGGGCAACGATCTCGGCCAGTCGAATCAGGTGATCGAAGCGCGTGAGCACCGGGTAGCCGAGCGCGTAGATGCCGGCGCGGTTGTTCGAGATGTAGACGTCCGACGTCCGCCCGCCCGCCTGCAGCGTCGTCCAGAACGGTTCCCGCGACGCGTAGATGCGTTCGAACAGCGCGTCGTCGATCGTCCACGAGGCGGAACCGTACGTGAAGAGCGGGCTGCGTCCCCATCCGTAGATCGCCAGGTCCACTTCCGCATCCGCCGGACGTGCGTCCGCCGGACGCGGCGCCGCGCGGAGCACGTCGTGATAGGGGTTCTGCGACGGGATGAAGGGCAGGGCCCGATAGTCGAGAGGTACGTGGACGACTACGGCGCCGGCGACGGCGTCGGCGGCCGGCATGTCGCCGGGCCACGGCAGGCACACGCCGCGTTCGGCGTGAAGCACGCGGCGCTCCTGGGCGCCGAACGGAAACACCTCGCCGTAGACGTCCCAGTCGCAGCTCGTCCCCAGGAACGACGGCGCCGCCGGTACGTCGGGAAAGTCCAGGGCGAAGCGACTCACGAGGGACCGGTCCGGGCCGTACAGCTCGATGGCCGACGTCAGGCGAAGTCGGGCCAGATCGGTCTGGCGCCACACGGAGAACGCCGCGTCGGGGGTCGGGGCGCCGTCCGCCGACCTGAAGATGTCGGACGCCAGGGGCGCACGAGCGAGCAGTGCATCCACCTCCCGCTGGGTCCGGGACAGACTGTCGAGCAGCGCAGCCGGATGACTGGCGGTCGCCGGGGCGATCTCTTCTTCTATCAGCCGCTGCTTGGCGGCCAACCCGTGGTGCACGATGGACGGGTACGAGAGCACCGCGGGTACGATGAGCGACCCGAAGATGGCCGCGAGCTTTCCGGATTCGGACGCATGGCGGAACCAGGGACGGAGGCGCGGCGCCCCCAGCGCCATGCCGACCACGCCGGCGAGCAGGGTGAGATAGGGCCAGGTCGGAACCACGGGGGCCGCTGCCAGCAGCAGGCCCGGCGCCGTTGCCCCGGCGAGCGACCGGACGCGGACCCCGTGCACATGCCGGCTCCAGCGGGCCTCGACGATCAGGAGGACGGATACCCCCAGCCAAATGGTTGCCGTAGCCGCCAGCAGCAGACCCAGCAGCAGACCGATCCGGGACGAGTCCAGCGGGTTGTGCGACCACTGCAGCAGGTCGGCCAGTGAGCCGGCCATCGTATCGGCGAGCAGCAGTTCGTAAGCGCCCAACAGCAGGGCGACCGCCGCGCCGGCCGCGGTGTATGCCCGGACGACGCGGTCGCGGCTCGTCAGCCAGCGCTTGTGGCGCCATGCCGCGCGGGCCGCGCCCGCGAAGCGCACCGCCGTGGTTGCGCCGGCCGTGAAGAGCAGCCCCAGCAGCAGCACGTCGGCCGGGGATCGGAGCAGGCTCGGGAAGCGGAGCGACGCGTAGGCGGGGGCGGAGAAGAGCCCGGGCCGGACCGGTCCCGGGGTGGCGGCGATCCAGAGCAGCAAGCCGGCCGCGAGCAGCGCGCCTCCGGCCGGTAGCGCGCGTCGGAGGCTGGCTTCGGCATCCGCTCCGCGGGGGGCGCTGACGAGCTCGGGAAGCGCGACCAATCCCAGCACGAGGGCGCCGAGCACGAGGCCCAGGTCGCGCACCGACCTGCGCCACGCCGAACGGGCCCGATCCAGGTCGTCCTCCGCCACCGAGGCGTCGAGCAACGGCTCGCCGTCCGGGGCCAGCAGCGCGAATCGAAGTCGCCCGGCCTCCGGCTCCGGTGCGGCCGGTGCGGCCCGCAGGTCGACGGGGGCCACCGGCGACGCCAGCGGCGACGGGCTTCCCCCGACCGCCACGCCGGCGCCGGCCGACAGCAGGTGTTCGGTCGAAACCGAGCCGATCCTGCTGCGGCGGGCGGACCCGCCGCCGGTCGCGACGATGGGCTCCACGTAGACGAGACGCAGGCCGAGCGGGCCGGAAGCGACGAGAAGAGCCGAGTCGGACAGTATCTGGTCGCGGGTCAGCTCCGATGGACGCCCCGTCCAGGCCCGGGGGGTCGCGTTCGCGTCGTAGACCGTCACGGCGAGGTCGTCCGCCCCTTGCGGAACGGCATCCCGGGTCAGCTCGAACAGCTCGGCCAAGGCGGAGCGATCCCTCGATAGCCCCCCCGGTACGCCGGGATCGTCCAGAGCGCCGGGCAGGCTGGGATTGTTCGCGAGCGAGACGGCTGTCCGCTGGAGCGTCCGCGTCAACTCCTCGAAACGCTGGCGTACCTGCTGCCGGACGAGCTCGAAGCTGGCTTCGCGGGACGCCCCCAGTCTCAGGGGCTCGATCAGTGCGCCGGCGGCGGCGGCGAGCGACGCGGCCACGGCGGCGGCAAGCACGACTCCCGGCCACGATGTGCGGCGCATCGGGCTATCGCGCCGGAACGGAGAACGGCGATGTCGCCTGCGGCGGCACCGGGTCCTCGAGGCCGGGCACGGTGCCGACCGCGGGAAACGGCGGTGGTGGGTCCGGCGGGCTGGCCGGGAACCAGTCCAGGAAGTCGGCCAGACCGACCTCGGGCGGGTGAGGCAGCAGTGGTCCGAAGAACAGGCCGACGGTCAATTGCGGCGGCCCGGCGGCCGCGGCCAGCCCCACCATCTCGCCGGTCCCGGTGACGAGGATCAGATTGGGAGACGGCGGATGGGCATTCGGGATGACGTGGGGTGGAGCGGCAAGCTCGCTCGACGTCACGTACTGCCCCCGGGGCCGGCCCGACTTGGCATCGAACAGATCGACGTTCGGAGAGACCCCGGCCACCACGACCACCGAGTCGACGCGGATCGGGCCGGCCGTGGGGCGTCCCCCCAGGATGCTGCGCCAGCGGCGGGCGCCGTTTCTCCGGTCGAGCGCGCGCAGGACGTTGTCGCGGGCAGTGAAGTAGACGTGCTCCAGGTCGGCGCTCGGCGTCCCTACGATGTCGCCGCCGGTGCGCCAGTACCAGTCGACCGCACCGTCGGCGAGTCGCAGGCGGTACAGGAGATTGTCGGTCGATCCGACGAACAACGCGTCCAGTGGCAGGATGCCCTGCGGCCGGCCGGGGAGGGCGCGTTCCCAGATCGCGGCTCCGGTGCCGAGCGCAAGCGCGGCGATCCGCCCGTCGGTGAGCGCCACGTAGAGGTGTCCTCCGCCGATGGCGGGCCGCACCGTTGCGGTCGCGCCCAGGGCGCGCCGCCACAGTTCCGCGCCGTCGAAACCTCGGAAGACGACGATCTCTCCGGCCGCCGTAGCCGCCACCAGCCAACCGTTGTTCCAGAGCGGGGGGGCGCTGATCGCAGAGTCGAATTCTGCGCTCCACAACGTGAGCGCGTCGGAAGCGCGCCGGGCGACGAGCCGGCTCCCGCCAACCGCAACGACCACGCCGTCGCCTGCCGCCGGCTGATGATCGAGCTCCTGTTCGACGGTCCAGACCACCTCGCCGGTCTGCAACTCGACCGCTGCCAACGTGCCGTTCCGCAACGCGATGTAGGCGCGCAGGGAATCGTACGCAGGGCCGTGCCGCGGTCCGCTGTCCAGAACGGTCGTCCAGATCCGATCGACGGGCAGCAGGAAGGAGGGCTCGAAGAGCGGCTGCCGAGGCTGGGCCGCGGAGGGCGGCGCCAGGGTGACCGCCAGCAGCGTCGCGACGAGCACCGACGACGACGTGGTGCGCCGAGCGTTCACGAGGTTATAATAATGGCAGCCGGGATCGTCGGCCGAGCGCCCGGCGAACCGGATTCGTTCCCCACCGTCGGCTCTGGCATCGTGTACTCGTGACCCGTCAGACCATCCTGGTTCTCGATTTCGGCTCCCAGTACACGCAACTCATCGCCCGCCGTCTTCGCGAGTTGTCCGTCTATTCGGAGATCGTGCCGTTCAGCACCTCGGGGGAGGCCGTTCGGGCCCGCGGCCCGGCCGGCGTCATCCTGTCGGGTGGGCCGTCGAGCCTGTCGGATGCCGACGCGCCGCGGTGCGATCCTGCAATCTTCTCGTGCGGTGTTCCGGTGCTCGGCATCTGCTACGGCATGCAGGCGATGACCGCGGCTCTCGGCGGCGACGTCGGCCATGCTCCGGAACGCGAGTACGGGCATGCCGCGGTGGCGGTGCGGGAGGCGGGCGGCCTGTTCGACGGCGTTCCGCCCGAGATACGCGTGTGGGCCAGCCACGGCGATGTGGTGAACGCGGCCCCGCCGGGATTCTCGGTCGTCGCCACCAGCTCCAACGCACCGGTTGCCGGCATGACCGATGCCGCACGCGGCCTCTACGCCCTGCTGTTTCACCCCGAGGTCGCGCACACCGAGCATGGCGCGCGCATTCTCTCCAATTTCGCCGCCGGGATCTGCGGCTGCCGCGGCGACTGGACGATGGCCTCTTTCGCCGACGAGGCGACCGCGAGAATCCGCGCGCAGGTCGGCGCCCGAGGCCGGGTGGTATGCGGGTTGAGCGGCGGTGTCGACTCGACGGTGGCGGCGCTGCTCGTTCACCGCGCCATCGGTGATCGCCTGACGTGCATCTTCGTCGACAACGGCCTGCTGCGGCTGAACGAGGCCGCGCAGGTGGCGGAGCGTTTCTCGAGCCGCATGAGCCTGCCCCTGGTGTGCGAGGACGCATCCGAGCGGTTCGTCGGCGCGCTTGCCGGCGTCACCGATCCCGAACGCAAGCGCAAGATCATCGGCTCGACGTTCATCGACGTCTTCGAGTCGGTCGCCGCCCGGCTGGGCAGCTTCCACTTTCTCGCACAGGGCACGTTGTACCCCGACGTGATCGAGAGCGTGTCGATCGTCGGCCCGTCGGTTGCCATCAAGAGCCATCACAACGTGGGGGGGCTGCCGGAGCGCCTGCGGTTCTCGCTGGTCGAGCCGCTGCGCGAGCTGTTCAAGGACGAGGTCAGACAGCTCGGCCGGGAGCTGGGCCTCGACGACGAGTTCGTCTGGCGTCAGCCGTTTCCGGGCCCCGGTCTCGCGGTGCGCATCCTGGGGGAGGTGACGCCACGCCGTCTCGATCTCCTCCGGCGGGCGGATGCCGTTGTGGCGGAGGAGGTCCGCCGGGCGGGGCTCTACCGCCGGCTCTGGCAGTCGTTCGCGGTGCTGCTGCCGCTCCGCACCGTCGGCGTCATGGGCGACGAGCGGACCTACGAGCACACCGTGGCGATTCGTGCCGTCGAGAGCCGCGACGGCATGACCGCGGACTGGGCTCGTCTGCCGACCGATCTGCTCGCCGCCATCTCGTCGCGCATCGTCAACGAGGTGCGCGGCATCAACCGGGTGGTCTACGACATCAGCTCGAAGCCGCCGTCCACGATCGAGTGGGAGTAAGGGCCGACAACACCATGGCCGACTTCGTTCACCTGCACCTGCATACGGAATACTCGTTGCTCGACGGCGCCTGCCGCATCGGGGAGATGCTCGACGAAGCGGTCCGCCTCGAGATGCCGGCGGTGGCGGTGACGGAGCACGGTAACCTCTTTTCCGCCGTCAAGTTCCACGACGCGGCGCGCAAGCGGGGAATCAAGCCGATCATCGGTTGCGAGGTGTACGTCGCCAACGGCGATCGGCGCAATCACAGCGGCACGCCCGGAGAGACGGCCAACCATCTCGTGCTGCTCGCATCCGACATGGCGGGCTACCACAACCTGATCAAGCTCGTATCGGCAGGCTACACCGATGGCTTCTACTACAAGCCGCGCATCGACAAGGAGTTGCTGGCCGACCATGCCGACGGCATCATCGGACTCAGCAGTTGCCTGAAGGGGGAGGTGGCCACCCACCTCTGCCGCGATCAGCCGACGAGAGCCCGCGAAGCCGCAGCGAGCTTTCGGGACATCCTCGGCGCGAACAACTTCTTCCTGGAGATGCAATACCAGGGCATCGACGACCAGCAGGTCGTAAACCGGGGCCTGCCGCCCATAGCCGCGGATCTCGGTCTGCCGCTCGTCTGTACCAACGACGTGCACTACCTGCGGCAGGGCGACCATCGTCCGCACGACGTGCTGCTGTGCATCGGGACGGGGAAGAACGTCGCCGACGAGAAACGCCTGCGCTACCACGGCGATCAGTTCTACCTCAAGACGCCGGCGGAGATGGCGGCCGTCTTCGGCGACTTTCCCGAGGCCCTCCGCAATACGGTGGCCATTGCGGAGCGGTGCGACGTGGACCTGTCCGGCACGGTTCACCGGCTGCCGAACTTCGACGTGCCGGCGCCGTTCGAGTCCCCGGAAGACTACTTCGCCGCCGTGGCGCGTGCCGGCTTCGACGAGCGCCGCCCGCGGCTGCAGGCCCTGCGCGAGCGGGGCGCGCTGCGGCACGACGTCGAGCAGTACGAGCGGCGGTTGACGTACGAGATCGAGATGATCCGGAAGATGGGTTACGCGGGGTACTTCCTCATCGTCTGGGACTTCATCCGCTACGCCCGCGAGCGGGGAATCCCGGTCGGGCCGGGCCGCGGCTCGGCGGCCGGCAGCCTCGTCGCCTACTGCATGCGGATCACGGACGTCGACCCACTGGAGCTGGACCTGATCTTCGAGCGCTTTCTCAACCCGGAACGCGTGTCCCTCCCCGACATCGACATCGACTTCTGCGAGCGGCGGCGCGGCGAGGTGATCGAGTACGTGACGCGCAAGTACGGGCGCGAGAACGTGGCCCAGATCATCACGTTCGGGACTATGAAGGCGCGGGCGGTCGTTCGCGACGTCGGGCGGACTCTCGGCATGTCCTATGCCGAAGTCGACCGGGTGGCGAAGCAGATCCCCCAGACCCTCGACATGACGCTCTCCAAGGCGCTCGCGGAGAACCCGGCGCTCGGGGAGATGCAGCGGACCACGCCGCAGGTGCAGGAGTTGCTCGACGTCGCACAGCGGCTCGAAGGGGTCACCCGGCACGCCTCGGTACATGCCGCGGGGGTGGTGATCGCGCCGGCCCCGATCACCGAGTTCGCTCCGCTCTACAAGAAGGACGACATCGTAACCACGCAGTGGGCCATGAACGAGGTCGAGCGCATCGGCCTCCTCAAGATGGACTTTCTCGGCCTCAGCACGCTGACGCTGTTGCACGACGCGGTGGATCACATCCGGCGCTCGACCGGCGAGACGATCCGGCTGGATGGGATTCCGCTCGACGACGAGAAGGCCTACCGGCTGTTCGGCAGCGGGCAGACGCTCGGCATCTTTCAGTTCGAGAGCTCCGGCATGCGCGAGACGCTGCGCAAGGCCAAGCCGCAGCGGTTCGAGGACCTGATCGCCCTGAACGCGCTCTACCGCCCGGGTCCGCTCGGCGCCGGGGTCATCGACACCTTCATCGACCGCAAGGACGGCAAGGAGGAGATCGAGTACGACACGCCGAAGCTCGAGCCGATCCTGCACGGCACCTACGGCGTGATCGCCTACCAGGAGCAGGTCATGCGCATTGCCAGCGACCTGGCCGGCTTCACGATGGGCGAGGCCGACGTGCTGCGCAAGGCGATGGGCAAGAAGATCGCGTCGGTGATGGAAGCCCAGCGCGAGAAGTTCCTGACCGGTGCGGTCGAGCGGGGTCTCGCCACGGAAGTCGCCAGGAAGATCTGGGACCTGATGGAGTACTTCGCCGGCTACGGGTTCAACAAGAGCCATTCGGCGGCGTACGCGCTCCTCGCCTACCAGACCGCGTACCTGAAAGCGAACTACCCGGCGTGCTTCATGGCCGCGCTGCTGACGATCGAGCGGCAGAACACCGACAAGGTCGCACTGTACCTGGGCGAGTGCCGGGATCTCGGGGTGAGCGTGCTGCCCCCCGACGTCAACGAGAGCGAATGGGCGTTCACCGTGACGCCGGCGGGCGTCCGGTTCGGGCTCGGCGCGATCAAGAACGTCGGCGACGGCGCGGTCGAATCGATTCTGGCGGCGCGCCGGGAGTCCGGCCGGCTCACGTCGCTGAACCGACTGTGCGAGGACGTGGACCTGCGGCTGGTCAACAAGCGGGTCCTGGAGAGCCTCGTCAAGGCGGGCGCGTTCGACGGCCTCTGCGGAGACGACGCTGCGAGTGGCAACGGGACCGACCGGCGCCGACGCTCGGCGCAGCTCCTCGCGGCCGTCGACGGCGCGATCGAGCACGGCAGCCGGCGCCAGCGGAACCGCGACCGCGGGCAGCACGAGCTGTTCGGAGAATCGGAAGCCCTTCAGGCGGACGGAACCGCGACGCGGCTGCCGGACGTGCCGTCGTGGACCGAGGGAGAGCAGCTCGCGTTCGAGAAGGAGGCGCTCGGCCTGTACCTCAGCGGCCATCCCATCGATCGGTTCCGCAGGGAGCTCGACCGGGCCGGTGTGCGGGCGATAGAGACGCTGGACCAGCCCGCGGCCTCGGCCACGGTCGCCGGCATCGTCAGCCAGCGGCGGGATCTGAAGACGAAGAAGGGCGATCCGATGGCGGTGGTCACCGTCGAAGACCGCGGGGGACGCCTCGAAGCGGTCGTCTTTCCGGAGGCATTCCGCAAGTACGGCCGGCTGCTGGACGTGGACGCCCTGGTCACCGTCAACGGCAAGCTGGAAATCGACGAGGACGCGGCCCGGCTGATCGTGAGCGAAGTGCGCCCGGTGGACGCCCTGTTGAGCGCCGCCGGTCGGCCGCTGGCGATTCGCCTCGCGGCCCCGCCGGCGGACCGGGCCACCCTGGAGGCCCTCAGGAGTGTCTTCGGACGCCATCCCGGCAACGGCCGCGTCGCCCTGGAGATCGAGCTCCGCGGCCAGAGCCCACCGCTTCGGGTGCGCGCGCGCCTGAATCGCGTCCGCGTGCAGCCGTCGGATCGACTGGCGGAGGACGTCGAGAAGGTGTGTGGAAAGGGCGCCCTCTCGTGGGGCTAGGAGCCTGCGCCGCAGAACGCAGCGCAGCGAAGTGCCGCGGCGCAGGGTCATGGAGTGGG
>VXME01000147.1 GCA_009861545.1 Acidobacteriota bacterium
GATCTACACCTGCCTGCAGATCCTCATCTCGCGCGGCGGCCGGCCGTTCGTCGGCTGGTCGTACCGCTTCTCGTTCAACCATCCCAATGGCAGGTGCCCCGCCTCAAGGGCCTCGGCAAGCTCATCACGGTCGACGTCGACAAGCTGTTCGACCTCGACCGGAGCATCGAGGAGGCCGCCATCCGCCATCCCGCCGAGGACACCGGGAAGTGGCACTGGCGGGAGATCGTCCAGACAGGGGTCGTCCCGTCCCGCAAGCCGCTGCACCGGTTCACGGCGACCGGGCGGGAGCGCCTGCTGTGGGCGGACGGCCTGCGGATCGAGAGGCCCACCAGGGCGTAACCTACGAGCGGACCTTCGAAGGCGTAGCTCGCAAGCTCGCGCGGTTGCACGTCGACAAGGACGCGGACCAGATCCCGCGCGCGGGCAAGGAGGCGAATTCGCGGACTCTCGCTTCCAGGGGCGTCAGGAATCGCACGGGCGTCCGCTCCGTAGGGTGTCACTTTGGGTGTCAATTTCGGAAGGATCTGGGCCTGCAAGACATCGTGAAGGGTGGCGCTTGATCGGTCCGTCGAGCTGGGGCCGCGCGGGCGGCCGCCGAGACTCGGGAGCCGCAGGCCGTCATTCGTTGCCACCGGGTACATCATCCGGCTTGTCGAGGACGCGGAACCCTTCGTCGATGGATCCGCGCGCAGAGCACTCGGGCCGCGTCTCCGGTATCGGGATAGGTGACGTCGGCGACGGCAGCGAGTTGCTGCGGCCGATCAAGGACGTCGCCGGCAAGGTGGTTGGGCAGGCCGAACCGTGCCGCGGCCGGGTCCGGTCTAGCCGTCTAGCCGTCTAGCCCGCGCCGCCGTCCTGCGCTGAAGAGGGAGCTGGCGGTCCGGGGCCACTCCGGGCGTGATCGTCTGCGCGGCCTGCGCCGGCCGTTCGGGTAGCCGAGCATGCCGACCTCGTTTCCAATCCGCACCCGGTGCAGCAATGCATGCGAAAAGCGCCCGTGCTCGCCCTTTTTTCGGCCCGATCCGTTCGCTCTTCAATTCTTGGACGCCTTTATCTCAATAGATGAGTTCGGACGGACTGGCGCGCGTCGGTTGGAGTCGGGCTGGTCCGGAAAGCGATCAGGAGGACGCGGTGAAGGCAGAAGTGTGACGGTGGCTGCTGCCGTGCGGTCCGCGACCGGCCGGGCAACCCGCACCGGCCGCGGACGTCGTGCGGCGCGAGCGACGGCAGCCGTTGCCCAACGTAATCGTCCGCTCAGGTTAGGACCTCTCATTGATGGACGGTAAGCGAATGCAGGCACGAATCGCGCTGGTCGCAGGAGGTGTAGGAATTCTCGCCGTGTTGCTTGTCGCGGCGCTGGCGCCTGCTGCTGTCCGAGCGCTGTTGGTGACGATCTCGCTCGTCGCGTTCGTGTGGGCCGCGGTGGCGTTCGTCAATCCAGCCTGGGGTCCGTTTGCCGAGCAGGAAGGTGGGTACCTTGGTCTTGGTTGCAGGCATCGGACTCTTCTTCGTGGGCGGTGGCGTAGGTTCGTGCCACTGGTGAGAGAGTGGGATCCGACGGGATGCGGAGCCAGACGAACCGCGTCACGCCGGCGTCGACCGTTTCGTGCTCCAGTGCGCCGAGGCTCAGGCGGAACCCGCTCGGTGATGCGGGCTTTGAGATGCCGTTCGGTGTCGACCAGTGCGTCGGTCGTACCAGCCGCTCGAGGTTGTCGTTCGTCGGCAGCAATCGCGAATCGGGAAACGAGGGCGTGAGTTCGCAACCGGAATACACCTTGGCGAAGCCCTCGAACTGTTCAAACAACCGGGAACACGTCACCGCTACGTCTCTGGAGACCGACGCAACATGAGAATCGTTCCGAGACTCGTACTCACTTCCGTGCTCGCCGGAACCGCACTGATCGCCACCGGGCAGCATGTCACCTCGCAACAACCCGGCGTCGTGACCATCGCTGCCGGTTACGCCGTCGACCTCGACACGTTGCGGCAGTGGGACAAGAGGGTGGACGGACTCATGAGGACGGGCGACCTCATCCGCGTATCGCGCATGAACGACCCGTCCGTCGAGGGACGCACTCACGAATACCTCGCGCAGCACTACGAGGGCGTTCCGGTGCATGGCGGCGGCGTGTCCCGGCAGCTCGACGGCGCTGGCGTCACCGTGTCGCTGTTCGGCACGCTGCACCAGGGAATCGACGTGGTTGCGACGCCGGGGCTGTCGGAGTCAGAGGTCGCCGTACTGCTCGAGCGGATGCTCGGCGCAGGTCTCGTTGCTGGAGAGCCGTCGTTGGGCGTACTGCCATTGCCGGACGGCTCGTACGCGCTGGCTTATCGGGTCGCCATGTCCGACGGGTTCGTCTATTTCGTCGACGCCGGCGACGGCCGGGTCCTGCACCGCGTGCACGCGCGCATGATGCAGGCGGCGATCGGCGCCGGCACCAACTTCCAGGGGAAGCGGAGGAAGCTGAGTACCACGTTTGCGAACGACCGCTTCGAAGCGTTCGACGCGATGCGGCCTGCCGAGATCGTCACACTCGACCTTCGCTTCAACAACCGGCGCGAGGATCGCTTGTTCGAAGAGCACATGGTCGACGACCTGCCTCCCGGCGAACGGGTCTGGACGTCGGACGATATCGCGGCCGACGCGGACAACGACTGGGACGACCCGGCGGTGGTCGACGCGCATGCCTACAGCGGCTGGTTCTACGACTACCTCTTCGCCAGGCACGGCTGGGCGGGCGTCGACGGCGCGAACGGGCGGATCCTGCTCATGGTAAACGACCCCGATGCGACTGCCTACTTCGGTCTCCCACCATACGGCCCGGAAGGCACCGGTGTGTTCAACTACGGCCGCTTGGTCGACGAGTCGAGCGAGCAGGCCTTGGTTACGGCAGACATCGTCGGGCACGAGATGATGCACGCGGTGACGCATTTTTCGGTGAGCAACCGCACCGGCGACCCGTTTCCACTGCTCTTCACTCAGCTCCCTGTCGGCACGAGACTCGGCCCCAAGAGCTTAACGGACTACAAGGGAGATACCTACACGTGTCCCACGGCTCGATTCCGAGGGCTGGTCATGACACCGGACGGGTTCGACGTGGGCCTGGTGCCGGCCTGGTGCGTCGACGGCCGGTTCCTCCTGGCCTCCAGTCACGGCGGCGCCATCCACGAAAGCTATTCGGACATCTTCGGCGAGTCGCTCGAGTTCTACTACGAGGACGAGGATCTTGCGGGCGACTACCTGCTAGGCGGCGAACTCGAGATTGGTCCCTTCCGTTCTCTCAGTGATCCCCGATCGATTGACGACGGCTTCTTTCCGGATGCCTACGGCGACCGCTACGAGTTCGCCCTTACCCTGAGCGAGGAGGGTTACTGGGACTATTCCGGGTTCGTATTCGTCGATGGCCAGTACTACGGCGCTACCGACTGGTTCGGCTACGGGGGCGACCATTGGAACTCACTGTTCCTGAGCCACGCTTTCTATCTGGCCATCGAAGGCGGTACGCACCGCTCGACCGGGGCGACCGTGGAGGGTGTCGGCGGCGGCCATCGGGCGGAGATCGAACGGATTTTCTTCCGCGCGATGCGGGACCTGATGCCGGCGGCGGCGTCGTTGCCGATCGCCGCGGACGTCATCCGCCAGTCGGCGGCCGACCTCGCTCCGGGCGGCAATGCGCAACGGGCCATCGACCAGGCGCTCCGCGCCGTCGGGCTGTTGCCGTGACGAGAGTCTCGCCGCCGCGACCGGCCGCTGCTTGCGGATTGTGCGGCAGCGTTACGGACGCGGCGGTTGGACTGCACGTCGTCGATGCGGGCGTTCACGTTGGCGTTCTGCTGAAACATGGCGTGGATAGCTGTGCCCTGGCTACAGCCTCGGCTGGCTGGATTCGATGGCGGCGGGGACGTGACGAGGCGTGACGGAGGAGGAGTTGAAACGCGTGGCGCTCGACACCCGCCTGGGGTCACTCCGTCTCCCAGGAACCAACAATTCTTCGCGTTTGGTTGTTCGGTTTCCGATTCACCGACGCCATTAAACTAAGGCCGTTGGAGAAAGGGCGCGGCGGCGTGCGGCGTGGAGGCCGTCCGCGGGTACCGTATGGCAGCCGCGCAGGGACTCATGGCGGCACAGGAAAAGGTCGACCGCATCCGTCGGAGAAGGAATCGGTCGGCGGCGATGAATGTGAGAGATGGTGACGGCGACCGAGTTCCGAGACGCAACGGCGGCGAGGCGAAGCGTACCGCGATCACCGGCTGCGCGTGAAGGCTGCAGGAAGATGAGCGCAATGCATGCCGTGAGGTCGGTCGTGGTGGCAGTGCTGGCGGCGGTCGTCCTCACGACGCCAGCGGTCGTCCTGGCCGACGGCCATGTGGCCCTGGTCGTGGGCAGCAGCACCTACGCCCACATCGGGCGGCTGCCGAACCCGGACAACGACGCGGTGGACATCTCGGCAGCGTTGCGGCGGCTCGGCTTCGAGGTGACGACCGAGCTCGACGCCGACCGGTTGGAGCTGACCGAGGCGCTACGCGCGTCCACGCGACAGAGCGCCGGAGCCGGATGTCTCGCTGGTCTTCTGCGCGGGCCACGGCATCAAGATGGGTGGCGTCAACTACCGCGTCCCGGTGGACGCGCGGCTGGAGCGCGACGTCGACGTGCGCTTCGAGACGGTGACGGTCGACGACCTGTTGGTATAGAACACGGGCGCGGCGTTGCGGTTGGTGATCCTGGACGCGTGCCGTAGCATCCCGCTCGCGAGATCGATGCAGCGTACGGCGGCGAGCCGGACGTGTCAGCGGCGGCAGCTTCGGTGACCTGGACGATGATCTGCTGGGGGATGAGACGCTGGTGGGCGTATGCGGCGGAGGAGGACGACGGCAGCGGACGGTTGGGGTCGGAACAGTCCGTACACGGCGGCGTTGCTGGAGCAGTTGGAGCAACCGCTGGAGATTAGTCTTCTGTTCCGGCGGGTTCGTGCGCAGGGGCTGGCGGCGACCAAACCTGCGCAGCGCCCGCACGATTACCACTCGCTGGTGGGCGAGCACTACCTGACGCGGACGCTGGCTGGGGGCGCGTCGGTCGCGGTGAGCGTAGCGGTTCCGGTGCCGGCCGACCCTCCACGACCTGATCTGGAGATTGACGTCAAGGCGCTATCCATTGCTGCGCTGCGCGAGTTGGCCAAGGCTGGGGACGCCGACGCGCAGGCCAAGCTCGGCGAGCGGTACGAGCACGGTCGCGGCGTGGTACAGGACTACCGCGTTGCGGTGTCCTGGTTCCGTCGAGCGGGCGACCAAGGTCATGCGCCCGGGCAGGTCGCCCTCGGGTTCCTGTACGGCCGCGGGGGCGGGCGTAGCGCAGGACGACGCGAGAGCCGTCCGCGGGCGGCGCAGGCTGATGCACACGTTCGGGGTCGATTGGACCGGGTACGCGCGCACACTCCCGCGCACCCGGCTGCTGCGGCATCTGCGGAAGCATCGGGAGGGCACAGAGTGTTGAAGATACTTGACTAGGCGCGAGAAGACAACGCCGAGACGACCGCCGACGTCGGTACGGAATCGGATAGAACAGTAGCAGCCCGAAGGGAGTTCGCATGACGACGATTGTATGTTGGAACATGCAGTACAAGGGCGGATCTTGGCGGGAGCTGGTCCGGATGGGAGCAGACATCGCGTTGCTGCAGGAGCCTTGCAGGGTACCGGACGACGTTGCGGACCACGTCGACATCGGGCCACGGGACGAGGACGCCTGGGATCCATGCTTGTGGCCAAAGCCCGTTCGCAGGAGCGATTTCCGGCACCACCACCGGTGGCCGAAGATCGCGAAGCTGTCCGATCGGGTGAAGATCAAGTGGTTCAGACCGATTCTCTCGACAGACCCGATGTCCGGCGACAGCCTCAACGTCAGCGACGTCCAGATCATCGCCGCGGCAGAAGTCACCCCGAATGACGGAGGCTCGAAGCCGTTTATCGTTGTGTCGATGTACGCTGCCTGGAGATGGCCGCACCCGGGCACTGGGAGGGAGGATGCCCACGCGGACGCGTCGGCGCATCGGATAATTTCCGATCTGACGCACTTCGTTGCTAACGCGGACCGGATACCGCATCACATCCTGGCGGCAGGCGATCTCAATATGGACTACGGCGCGGACTATGGCTGGAAGGAACGCAGTAAGGACCGGCTCTGGTACGCACGCGCCCGCACCGTCTGGGACCGCATGGAGGCGCTCGACTTGGTGTACATGGGGCCACGATACCCCAATGGACGCCGAGCGGACCCCACGCCGGAGCACCTGCCCGCGGACTCGAACAACGTTGTGACGTACCATACCAACCGGAGTTCTCCTGCCGGCGCCCAACTGCAGTTGGATTACGTGTTCGCCTCGCGGGGGTTCCACGAGACGATTGAGACCCGCGCCATGAACGGAATCGACGAGTGGGGACCGAGCGACCATTGCCGACTCCTGATCAAGGTGAGGACGTGATGCCGCCCTACGCTTGGAACCGCGGCCATGCTCGGGCGATGGCCGGCGACATCCGGAATGCCACGACGGGTCTCCCGGACCTCCGCAGGACGAATCGAGGGAGTACGGAGTCCTCCCCGAACTGCGCGCCATCGAAAACACGCGGAGCAACGTTCCTCCGGTTTCGAGACGGTGAACACCGGCACTCGCGCTCATGAGGATGGCGTGATTTGTGGCCAGTGCTGCAGGTTCGTGAGTGGCTGGATCTCAGGCGACGCTTTGAGCGGACAGATTCTACCCGAGTTGCGTAGCCTGACTTTAAAGGCGCGCACGTGCGAGGCCGTTCAGTCAGGCAGGGTCTGCGTCCAGGTCGCCTCGCGGCGAAGGCGTAGCTCGAGGCCCCGAGCACGGCCACGAGGACCTGCGCGTCCCGCTCTTCGCCGGTCTCGCGATCGACGACCGGCACCGTCTGCCCGGCATAGTCGATGAACAGCTTTCGCCGGCGCGGTGCTCCTGGCGCATCACCAGGTCGACCTTCCGCGGCCCAGGCGCGGTACTGGTCGCAGAACCAGTCTGTATTGCAGCCCGTCGGGGTGGAGAGCCTTGTATTCCTCACACAGCAACGCCAGCGTGACGCTCTTGCGTCGCAGCTTGCGTCTCAGCTCGCGGTGCACTTCACTCCAGACCGGCAGCGGACGCGACGCGCGGCTCGACGGCGGCGCCGGAGACAACCGCCGCTCAAGGCCGGCGTCGTTTCGGGCACCGGCGAACTGATCCCAGCCATCTTGGCGCGGCGGGTTGTCGTACCGGCTGCTCTGCGCCTATAACGTAGACGCCGGCGTCGAACACCGCGAAGTCGAGACGGCCATCGCCATTGAAGTTGTCCGTGCCCGCGACCGGGGTACGTGCCCGGATCGACGGGAGCATCTCCGCTGGCGCCAGCCGGAGCCGTCCATCACGGGTCCCGAGGAACACCTGTACCGGCGGCTTGTCCAACCGGTCTTCGACCGTTTCGCTCCCGTCGTTGGGCTGACCGCCGGCGATGATGTCGTCGCGGCCGTCCCCGTTGAGGTCCGCTACGGCGATGATGACCTGGATCCGGTTGAAGCGGCCCTGCGTCTCAACGCGCGCGAACCTCTGCGCGTGAACGGCGCTGGAGAGCCAGCAGGCGATGAAGACTCCTTACAAACCAGTCGAACGCCAGAGGCGCCGACAACGTCACCGCCGCGCGCGCCACCCGCGCCGGACGGGTTCGCCTCTCATCAGATCACGATGAGGCAGGCGACGATCACGCTACGGACGACGTGCGCAACACCCCGATCATCGTTCGCGGGCGGACGCACCCCCAAAGCACAGAGTCAATCGATTCCTCGTGGCGGGATCAGCGGCGTCGTGTCTTGTGTGGCCACGTGGGCGGCGAAACCGGAGCCGGCCTTTTCGTAGACGTCGAAAACGACCGACACACCCGCCCGCTCGAGCGGCTCGATCTCATCGTGGAACCTGGCCGTGGCGGCAACCCTGCCGCTGAACGAAACGGCCCTGAGCTGGTCGAGAACGGCGAGGCTTGCGGTCAGGTTCGGCAGCGCCAACATGACTAGCTCGACGGTGTTCGTGTCGTCAATGCGGTCCCAGAAGTCCGCGTCGCTCGGATCGCCGAGCAGCACATTGAACCCCGCTGACCGATGGTTCGCTACCGTTCGTGGATCGATGTCCACCCCGACGACCGTTTCGCCGTACCCTCGACGCATGGCTTCGTAGGCCCCGGCGCCGATGCGGCCCATCCCCAGAACGAGGATCGTCACCCCGCCGGTGTCGAGCAGCCGGTCGTCGGCGAGACGCTCCCTTCGCTCCAGGCGGCGCCACGTTGCCCGATATCTCGTGTAGACCCGATCGGCGACCGCATCGACCGCCGCGGCGACGCCGCAGGAGAGGGAGAGCGCGACGGCGATGACGCTCAGCCAGAGACCGTCGATCCATCCGTTGGCAACGCCCACGGCGGCGACGATGAGCCCGAACTCGCTGTAGTTGGTCAGGTTCAACGACGCCAGCAGCGACGTGCGGGCCCGCAGCCGGAAACTCGCCAGCAGACCCAGGAAGAGAGCCGACTTGAAGAACACGAACGGCGTGATGGCCGCACCGATGAGAACCACCTCCGTCGTCAATGGCCCGGACACGCCGATGGAGAGGAAGAAGCCGACCAGGAACAGGTCCTTGAAGCCGAGCATGGTCTTCGCCAGCTCGTCGGCCTTGTCGTGGCTGGCGATGAGAACGCCGACGACGAGAGCGCCCAGGTCGCCCTTCAGGCCCGCCAGCTCGAATGCTTCCGCTCCGCCCAGCGCGAGCAGAAAGCCATAGAGGACGAGGAGCTCGCCATGGCCGACGCGCTGCAGGACCAGGGCCAGCAGCGGCCGCAGCGGAATGAGAATCAGCAACAGCAGTGCCCGGACGGTCGGCAACTCACCCGCCGCGAGAGCCAGAAAGATAACGGCCGCCAGATCCTGCACGATGAGGATGCCCACGGCTATGCGACCGTGCAGCGAAGCCGTCTCTCCTCTCTCTTCGAGCACCTTGACGACGAAGACCGTGCTGGAGAAGCTCAACGCAAAAGCGACCAGCAGGGCCTGAGAGAAGCCGATGCCGGTCAGGAAGGAGACGCCCAGAAGCGCCGGCACATGGATGGCCGCTCCGAGCACCAGAACGACAATCGACATGTGCAGGCTGGCAACGGCCCAGACGTGCGGACGCGCGATGGTCCTCAAGTCGAGCTTCAGGCCGACGAGGAAGAGCAAGAGGGTTATGCCGAGGTCGGAGAGCTTCTGCAGCATCTCCCCGCCGGCGGTTCCATGCAGGTTGAGCAGGAAGCCCGCGGCCAGGAAGCCGACCAGCGGCGGCAGCCCGACTGTCCTGGACAACAGGCCCAGCGCGAACGCCAGGGCGATCCAGGCGACGTCTTGTACGGCAATGGCGATGTCCATGGGGTCGACGCGGCCAGGGAACTATTGACGGCTGCCTACAGCGTGGCCGCACTTCCCCCGGGCGCCGGCACCGCCGCCGAGCTGTAGCCCCCGAAGATCCGCCGCATCGTCCGGCCGACGTCGTCGAGGATCATGTACGCCGTCGGCACCAGCAGCAGCGTGATGGCGGTCGCGAACAGCACCCCGAAGCCGAGCGAGACCGCCATCGGCACCATGAAGGCGGCGTCGAGGCTCCTGTTCCACATCAGCGGCGCAAGGCCGAAGAAGGTCGTGAGCGACGTCAGCAGGATGGGCCGGAAGCGGTAGACGCCGGCCTCGCGCACGGCTAGCGCCAAGCCGGCCGTCTCGAAGTCCCGCCGGTCGGTCGGGATGCCCCCGGCCTGCCGCGTCAGGCGTCCGACGTCGGCGTGCACGCCTCGCGCCCGGTTGATGAAGTCGACCATGATCAGGCTGTCGTTGACCACCACCCCGGTCAGCGCGACCAGCCCGAACATCGACATGATCGACACGTTCAGCCCCAGGAAGACGTGGCCCCAGACCGCGCCGATGAGCCCGAACGGGATGGCGCTCATGATGATCAGTGGCTGCACGTAGGACCGCAGCGGCACCGCCAGCAACGCGAAGATCAGCAGCAGCGCCAGCGTGAAGCCGCGCTGCAGCCCGCCGAGGGCGTCGCGCTGCTCGGCCATCGCCCCCTCGAACGAGTAGAACACGCCCGGGTAGCGGACCAGCACCTCGGGAAGAATGCGCGCGTTCAGGTCGGCGATGACGGCGTCGGCCGACGTCGCGCCCGGGTCGATCGAGGCGGTGACGTTGACGGTTCGGTTCCGGTCCACGCGCCGGATCGACGCGAACCCGCGTCCGGGCTCGACCACCGCGACCTGGCTGAAGGGGACCTGGCCGCCGTCCGGCGTGCGGATGCGCATGTTCTCGAGGTCGCCGAGCGACCGGCGCTCGTCGCGCGGATAGCGGACCATGACGCGTACGTCGTCGCGACCCCGCTGGATGCGCTGCGCCTCCTCGCCGTAGAACGCCTGGCGCACCTGGCGCCCGAGGCTCTCCAGGGTGAGGCCGACGGTCTCGGCGGCCGGCTTGATGCCGAGCTTCATCTCCTGCTTGCCGGCGCGAAACGAGTCGGTCACCTCGTAGACGCCGGCGTAGCCTTGGAGACGCTGCTTCACCTCTTCTGCTGCGGCCCGCAGCACGTCGACGTCCGGGCCGGCGAGCTGCACGTCGACGTCGCTGCCCGCGCTCAGGGTGCTCAGCGCGAAGTCGACCTCGACCGCTTCCGGGATCGGCGCCGTCGCCTCGCGCCACAGCAGGCCGAGCTCCTCGCTGCTGTAGGCGCGATCTTCCGAGGAGAGCAGCTCTATCGCCACCTCGCCCGTGTTCGGCGACGTGAAGCTCCCGACCGCGGGACCCGTGGGACCGCCCCCGCGCGCCGCCATCGGTCTGTCGCCGACCGCCGCGAGCACGTGCCGGAAGTAGTCCCGGCCGGTTTCTGCGAGCAGTTGCCGGCGGAGCCGCGCCGCGCCCGCCTCGAGCTTCGCGACCGCCGCCGCCGTCGCCTCGACCGGCGCGCCCTGCGGCATCGTCACCGAGGCGGAGATGACGTTGGCCTCGATCGAGGGCATGAAGCGGAAGCCGGGAAGCCCCGACAGCACCATCCCGATGGTGACGATCATCACCCCCAACCCCACCGCCGCGGTCACGTACCGCCACCGCAGCGCCGCCTCGAGCAACGGGCTGTAGACGCGATGCGCGATGCGCGTCAAGCCGTTCGCGAAGACCCGCTGAAAGCGCCGCCACGGTCCCGGGCGGACGCGCTTCGGGATGTGCGACAGGTGGGCCGGCAGGATGTTCAACGACTCGAGCAGCGAGAACAGCAGGCACGCGATGACGACCAGCGGAATCACCCGGAACACCTTGCCCAGCACCCCGGGCACGAACAGCAGCGGACTGAACGCGGCCACCGTCGTCAGGACCGCGAACGTGACCGGTTTCGCGATCTCGTACGCCCCCTCGATGGATCCGCGCATCCCGTCGCCGTGCTCCTCCTGGTGCCGGTAGATGTTCTCCCCCACGATGATGGCGTCGTCGACCACGATGCCGAGCACCAGGACGAAGCCGAACAGCGTCAGCACGTTGATGGAGACGTCGACGCCCGGCATCAGCGCGAGGGCCCCGAAGAACGAGATGGGGATCCCGAGGCTCACCCAGAACGCCAGACGCAGCTCCAGGAACAGCGCCAGCACCAGGAACACCAGCGCGAACCCGGCAACGCCGTTGCGCAGCATCAGCGAGAGTTGGTTGTTCAACGACTCTGCATCGTTCTGCCACACGGTGAGCGTCACGCCCTCGGGCAGGCGCGCCCGGGCTCCCTCGACGTACCGCGTGGCGAGCTCGGCGATCTCGACCGCGCTCTGGTCCCCCGTGCGGAAGACGGAGACCAGCATCGTCGGCTCGAAGTCGAAACGGGCGTACTGGTCGGTTTCCTCGAAGCCGTCGACGACGGCCGCCACGTCGCCCAGACGCAGGCGGCTGCCGTCGGGTCGCGTCCACAGGACCAGATCCTCGAACTCGGCCCCGCGGTACGCCTGCCCGATGGTGCGCAGCAGGATCTCGCCCCCGTCCGTCCGCACCGACCCGCCCGGCAGGTCGAGCGACGAGCGGCGCACGGCATCTGCCACCTGGTCGAACGTCAGCTCGTATCGTCGAAGGTCGTTCTCCGAGACCTCGATCGAGATCTCGTACGGCGGCGCACTCACGATGTCGACCTGCGTGATGCCCGGAATCGCCGTCAGCTCATCCCGTACCCGCTCGGTGACCTGCTTCAGCGTGAACGGGTCCATGTCCCCGGAGACCGCGATGTCGACGACCTGCAACCGGTTCGTCAGCTCGCGGATGATCGGCGTCTCGGTCTCGAGCGGGAAGGTGGTGATGGCGTCGACGTTGTTCTTCACCTCGTCGACGACGCGGCGGGCGTCGGCCCCGAGGTCGAGCTCGATCGTCACTGAACCGGCCCCCTCGTACGCCGTCGAGCGGACCTGCTTGATGCCGTCGATGCCCTCGATCGCCTCCTCGATGCGGACGTTCACCGCCGACTCGACCTCTTCGGGGGCGGCGCCGAGATATGGCACCTCGACACTGATCCGGTCGAGCTCCATCTCCGGAAACACTTCTTCGTTGGCGCTCGTTGCCGCGAGGAGTCCGCTGGCCACGATGAACACCATCATCAGGTTGGCGGCGACGCCGTTGCGGGCGAACCACTCGATCATGCCGTGCACGGTCGCCTCCCCGCTTCGAAGGCAGTCCCAAGGCCAATATCGTCATCGTAGCAACCCTCGTCCCGCCCTGAAGTCCGCAGGCCGTCCGATGTGGACTCTCGCGACAATCCGGCCACTCGCACTTTACCCTCGCTCCAGCGCCAGCTCGTCCTCGGGCGGCGGCCACCCGTTGTTGCGTCCCGGCGGTGACAAGCCACGGCGCTTGCGGGGGCTGGAGCGACGGACGCCTTCCGTCGTCGTCCAGCAGTCGTGCGCCTCGCCTTCCTGTGACTCGCCGTTCGGTTCCGCATTCCGAAACGCCCTTATATGCATGACTGGTTCGAGGGCTTCTCGGTCAGTCGTCTCGCGCCAGATTTAGCCGGCATCCGCGCGGAACCGCCGTGGGCCTGCGGCCGCTTTACCGGCACCAGGTGTCGAGCTGACCACCAGACGTTTCTGCACATGACGCTGGGGACGAACATCAGGCGGTTGCGGTCGGTGGTGGGACCGCGATCGCAAAAGAAGCTGGCCGAGCGGCTCGGCGTCGCGCCGAGCCAAGTCGCGGACTGGGAGCACGACCGCTACGCGGTCATCTCGATCCAGAGTCTCATCAAGCTTGCCACAGTGTTCCACTGCTCGGTGGACGACCTTCTTGCCGGTGTCGATGCGGACTACGACCAGTTGCTGGCGGGTGTCGCGGATGCCGCATACGCGGCCGGCAACTGGCCCGATGTCGCGGTGGTCGGCGAGGGCGATGCACCTCCGGGTGCCGTCGCGCGGAACGCGCACGGAGAGGAGCGGCCTGCGGTGTTGGGCTGGGTACCTCGCCCGGCGGACCTTGGCGACCCGCACGCCTACGGGGTCCAGATCCGCGGCGACGCGATGTGCCCGGCGTACCGGCCGAAGATGGTCGCGCTGGTGTCGCCTGCGCAGGACGTGCAGGACGGCGATGAGGTGTACGCGCACCTCGCGCGCGGAGAACACCTGGTCCGGTTGGCCCGCGCGGTTCCCCGCGGTTACATTTTCCAGGCGTACAATCCGGGCCGCCGGGCGCGTTTCGTGAAGCACAACGAGATCGATGCGCTGCACGTCATCGTGTACTCGCTTCTCCGGGGATTGGAACGATGATGTTGCGCTGCCGGGAGATGGTCGGAGGACCGACGCTGAGCATGCTTGTCACGCCGCGCGTGGCAGTGGCGCAGGACAGGGCGGGGCCCCTGGACGAGTTCCTGCACCCCGGCAGGGACGCCGCCGCGGGCGGGATCCGACTATCATTGCGCGGTCGTACGCAAACTGTTGTCTGTGTTCTCCCGAGAATCCGCCGGTCCAGGCGCTCCCCGTGGCACCAGCTCGGACCGCCTCCTCGCGCGGGCTCGAGGAGGCAGCCGGCCGGCGGCCGAGGTGCTGTTTGCGCGCTACGGGTCGTGGCTGCGGCGTTGGGCGCGCGGTCGGCTGCCGCCATGGGTGCGCGGGGCCGTCGACACGAGCGATCTGGTCCAGGACACCCTGCGGGAGCAGTTCGCGCGGCTCGACCAGTTCAAGTCGAAACAGTCTGGTGCGATGCGGCTCTGCTTGCGGCGGGCCATCGAGAACCGGATCCGGGACCAGTTGCGGCGCGCCGCGCGGCGCCGGAACACCGATGCGCCGGCCGAGCACGTCGAGCTCAGCGACGCGTCGGCGCCCCAACATCGGCAGTTGGTCGATGATGAGAACTGGCAGCACTATCTGGACGGCCTGCGGCATCTGCGGCCTCGTGACCGGCGGCTGATCGTGGGTCGTACCGAGCTCGGGTACAACTTCCGGCAACTCGCTCTGGTCGAACGCCTGTCGAGTCCGGACGCGGCGCGCATGGCGCTGCGCCGGGCGCTGATGCGGTTGAGCGACGCCATCGCGGGCGCCGGCAACCGTCGCTGACGTATCGTCGTCGACGGCGCGTCGCCCATCCCGCCATTCGAGTGTTCGGATCCGGCCTCGTGAACGCCAATAGATCGGTAGCAGGGAATTCACGCCGGGCGTGAAGGCGCGCGCCGCGGCGGTCGTGGTCAGGCTCGGACTCGCATGCCCAGCACGGGTGACGATGATCGGGACAGTCTCGTCGCAGAGGTGGCCGACGCGCTGACGCTGCGGCAGGATGTGGATTGGGAGCGGTGCGCGCGTCTGGCGACCCCGTCCAATCGGCACCTGCTCGACAATCTGCGCCTGATCGCACGCATCGCTTCCTGCTTCCGCGCATCGGCGAGCACGCCGCCGGGCCCGGCGGCGCCGCTCGCCGCCATCGGTGCCGGCCTCTTTGCGCGGCGCGCCGTCCAGGCGCTGGTCGGCTTCGCCGCGATCCAGGCGGCGGCAACGTTGCTCCTGCTGCCCTGGGCCTGGGAACCCTACCATCGGGAGTTCGGGGACCTTGCCGTCTATCTGGCGACCTTGCTGATCGGGTCCAGCTTGAGTGCGGCCCTGTTTCTGTTCGGGGGCCACCGCGATCGGCGCAACTGGTTGCTCGGCGCGTACTTCATCGTCAATGCGACGCTCGCGAATCCGTTTCCGATGCTGGCGTCGCTACGGGATGTTCCGCAGGCCGACCTGTTCGGTTACCCCTATGTGTACCCGTTCCTGTTCGCGCCTGCGTTCCTGTGGGCGTTCGTGCGGGAGTGTCCTCGTGCGCAGCGGGCCACTCGACTCGACGACTTCGCGCGTCGGATGGTCGTGGTCAGTGCGGCACTCGGCTGCGTCATGTGGATGGTGTTGGTGACGGTGCTGGAGGTCGCGCGCGCGGGCTATCTGTCCGAGGCGGTCTTCTGGGTGTGCTTCGATGCGCACCTCGCCCTTCTGGAACTACTCCGGCTGGGAGCGGTCAGCGTGCTGCTGCTGCGTGCGCGCACGGCGGCAGCCGACGAAATCAGACGCGTCGTCCTGTTCGCGGTCGGGTTCCTGATCTGGTCCGGAGCGACCGCCGGTTACGCCCTGGTCGAGGCGTTTTCGGCGGGCAGTTGGCTGTCCAACTACCGATGGACTCCCGCCGTAGTGGTGGTCGAGCTGCTGCGGTTTCCCGGGATCGTGCTGCTGTGGTACGCGGTGCTCGCGTCTCGGATTCCGCACGCGCGCGAGGTCGTGCGCGCATTCTGCATGCGGCTGCTGGCGCGGGGACGCGTCCTGGGGGGACTGGCCGCCGTGTCGTCGCTGATGCTGGTCTGGCTGCTGGCCAGCCGTCCCGAGCGGACAGTGGGCGCGGTCGTCGCGGATCCGCTGGCGCAGGCGCTCGCCGCGGCAACGGGCATTCTGCTGCTGCTGGTGCTGCGTCGCGAGCGGCTGCTGGTCCGGCTCGATGCCTGGATCTACCCGGAAACCGTGGAGCAGCGGAAGGCGTTGGCCGCCGCGGGAAGAGCGCTGGCGCGAGCCGGACGGCTCGCTACGATCCAACGGACCGTGAAGCGGACGGTCTGGCATGGATGCGGCTCTCCCGCCATCCTGCTGGTCGCCCCCGACCCGCTGGCGGAAGCACATGACTTCCGCGCGCCGGACACGAGGACCGCGCCGCTGCCGCGAGCCTCCGTGGTCGTCAGCGTCCTCGAAGCGGCGGGCGGCTCGTTGCGGGTCCATCCCAGCGACACGACGTCGTTCTTCGGCCTGCTGCCCGCAGCCGACGCGGCGTGGGTCGTCGAAGCGGACGCCGACGTGCTGGTACCGGTGCCCAGCGCGGGCGCGGAGTTGCTCGGCGTGCTGGTGGTTGGCCTCCGCTTCGACAGCCGGCCTGTGCGTCTGGTCGACGTCCCGTTTCTCGAGGCGGTGGCGGCGGCGGCGGGGCTGGCGGTCGGGAGCCTGGCGGTCGCGCACGGTCCGGGGGAGCAGGTGCGGCGCGAAGAGCCGCCGGCGCAGGAGTGCCCCGTGTGCCGCTGCCTGCGGGGAGCCGGCGAGGCGCTCCCGTGCGACTGCGGGACGGAATACGTCGAGGCGGACGTCCCGAAGCTGCTCGCCGGCAAGTACAGGCTGACGCGGCGGCTGGGCAGCGGGGGCATGGGAACGGTGTACCTGGCGCGCGATCTGCGGCTCGACCGTGACGTGGCGATCAAGACGCTGGCCGACATGTCGGCCTCGCGCCTACAGGGGCTCAAGCCGGAAGCGTGGGCGATGGCGACGGTGTCGCATCCGGCGGTGGCCCAGGTCCACGGTATCGAGTCATGGCGCAGCCGCCCGTTCCTGGTAGTCGAGTTCGTTGGGGGCGGCACGCTCACCGACCGGCTCGACCGCGAGCGCGTGCCGCCGGACGAGGCGCTCTCGATGACCACGCTGCTGGCCGACGCGCTGGCGGCTCTGCACGAGGCGGGCTACGTGCACGGCGACGTCAAGCCGAGCAACATTGGATTCACGGCGAGCGGCTCGCCGAAGCTGCTCGACTTCGGCCTGGCGCGCGCGAGCGCCGACGCCGACGCCGCGGGCGGGACGTTGCGTTATCTGTCGCCCGAGGTCCTCGCCGGACGACCGGCCGACGAGGCCGACGACGTGTGGTCGTTGTGCGTGGTGCTGCACGAGATGGCGACGGGTGAACATCCCTTCGCCGGCGGGGACCCCGGCGAGGTGGCGAACAGGATTCGGCGGCAACGCCCCGCCCGCCCCGGCCGGCCGGCGGCGAGCGACGAATCGCCGTCGGCTGTGACCGACTGGACGGTGGCGATGTTGTCGGCTCCCCGGTTGGCGCGGCCGGCGACGGCGCGCGAGTTCGCCGGGGCGGTTCACGCGCATCGTCGGCGCCACACACGCCGTGAGAAGGGATAGAGGCAGTTCAGAACCGCCGTCCGCCGGTGCGCCCGCAATCAGCAACTCCCGCACGTTCCCCGCTCCTCCCGTCCGTTAACCGACGATTCCTGCGCGTTCGGATGTTCGGTTTTCGATTCACTGACGCCTTGAAGTTATTGGAACGGACGCTTGAGGCGCACCACGAGGCCGAAGCGAGGCCGGAATCGTCCTGCCGGCCAGTGGTCCGAGGCAGGTGATGGAAGACGTGTCGGGGTGCGCACCCTTGGCCGGCGATTCGGCGGCGGCCCTGGGTCAACTGAACACCATGAGGTGGCGGAGAACAATGAGAACTACGATGACAATCCTGTTGGCGGTCGTGTCGGTTTGCACTACATCCGCGTACGGCCAGGTAGACGACTGTGGGGGACTGCTGCCGATCACGTCCCGTCCGGCTGCCCAGGACGGGGGCGCGGAAGAGTCCGAGCGCATAACGCGTTCGGCCGATGTGCTCGACGCGATCATGGCCGCCGACGACAGCGCCATCCCCGACGCCATCCTGGAGCGCGCCCAGGGAATTGCGGTGTTTCCCGGAACCACGCGCGCCGGTTTCGGCTTCGGCGGCATGCGCGGCAGGGGCGTCCTGAGCGCACGCAGCGGCGACAGTTGGTCGGCCCCGGCCTTCCTCACCCTCACGGGCGGCAGCTTCGGGCTGCAGATCGGCGTCCAGCGCAGCGACATCATCCTGGTCATCATGGTCCCCGAGGGGCTCGACAACCTCGTCAGCAACCAGTTCTCCATCGGCGTCGACGCCGGCTTGGCCGCCGGCCCGGTGGGCCGCAACGCCGCGGCGGCGACCGACCTCCAGTTGAGCGCCCAGATCCTCAGCTACTCGCGGGCGCGGGGCGTGTTCGCCGGCATCACGATCAACGGCAGCACCATCCGCCAGGACGTGGACGCGAACGAGCGCTTCTACGGCTCGCGCCTCGAGACACGTCCGCTTGTCTTCGAGAACGCCGGCAGCTCCCGCGAGCCCGTGGGGCTCTGGCGTCAGACACTGGCCCGCCACGCCAACTAGAGCGGTCCGGCGGTCCCGGCGGTGCTTCGAGCGGCGCCCTTCAACCCCGGCGGCACTACGTACTGCAGGTTCAGCAACCGCGTGGAGGAAGACCCGAATGCGAACGGATTGGCGGACGGTACCGCTGCTGCTGGC
>VXME01000148.1 GCA_009861545.1 Acidobacteriota bacterium
GTCGGCTCGCGCCTACAATTGTCGCATCTGTTTTCTGCGGCGCAGACTCCTAGCCGGCTCCGAGCCGGCCGTACCGCCGGCACGGCCGGCACTACATCGACGGGGGCTTCGAAGACGGACATGGCCGGATCCGAAACAGATCCGGGCAATCAACACGACGGCGAGCAGCTGACGCTGCCCGAACCGGCGGCCGGACTCTGGAAACGAATCCGGGCGACGGTGCACGAACTCGGCAGCCGACGCCCCGACGAAGGGATCGAGCCGCACATCGGAGGCGGCACGACGCTGGCCGCCCGATGGGTGACACCGCGCGAGCACCGACATTGACATCATTCTGCCGGGAGACCCCAGCTTGGCCGATCTGACGCGCGACGACGAACACAACCTGGCGCGTCGGAGCGGGGGCGAGGGCGAGATCGAAAACGTCGACGAGATCAAGATCCGGTGCAGCGACGGAGTGCTGCACCTGGCGCGGCTATGGCCGAGCGCGCGGGGCGCCGAAAAGCACACAATCACCGACGGAAAGGTCGAGACGATCCTGTCGAACAGCCAGATCCCCGACAGGGTGGGCATGTGCCGCCGCGCCATCGCCCGCTCGACGCCGTCGGCCACGCGCTGCACCCGTTCCCGGTGTTGCGGCAGCCGCGCGCCGAACTCGGGGTCCTGGAGCACGGCCTCGAGACGCGGCAACCGACCGTCCGTCTCCGTCTCGTCGAGGGCCTGTTCGACGGCCGACGTCGACGGCTCGCCCGCCCGGCGCCCGGCGGGAGCGAGGTCCGTCAGCCTCGCGTCGTACAGCTCCCGTCCGGCGGGCGTCAACGCCGCAAGGCGATCCTCGGCCCGACGCCAAGCTGCAGGAAGACGATGACGACGAGGAAGCGCCTTGACCGCCACGGGGTCGAGAGCATGGTGAGGATGCCGCGGTCGATGCCGGACCGGTGACGGCTGAGAAGGTCCCCGAGCCGAGCGGCGACGCGAAGCGCAGCGTCCGCTGGAGCGAAGACGATGTGGCGAAATGGATCGGGACGCGTAAGCGCGGCGGTTCCCCGCCGGCAACGCCGCGCTCCTCGTCCACCTGAGGCAGGTTCTCGTCGACCTCCGAGCCGTTGGCCGCGAGGCGCCCCGGGGGACCGGCGACGACAGCGGGCGCGGCGCGCCCGACCCGGACTGGCGTCGAGAACGTCGTGACGCCGGGCGGCGCGACCGACGGCGCGGGCCCGGTGCGGTCGTCAACTGCGGCCCCGGGCGTAGCGGTGCACCATGCTGGCGCTGCGCCAGCCGCCGGCCGACTGGACAGCCTCGGTCGAGGCCCCGCGTCGCAGCCGCTCGAACGCCAGCCCGCGACGGCCCGAGTGCGTCGACACTCCCTCGAGGCCGAGCGCGTCCGCCAGGACCTGAACCCGGTGATTGACCTGATGCGCGCACAGCGGCACCACGCGGTCGGTCTGCGCCGGTGCGGTCGCCTCACGCAACGCGGCGGCCGCCTGCGCGAACTCGCCGACCAGTCGGCGCGAGTCTCCCCCGTCGATACGGGCGTTCGCCTGCGAGGCCCGCACGCGGACCCGCAGTTTCCTGTGCGGCTCCGGCGTGATGTCCGCCCACACGAGCGCGGCGATCTCCGAACGGCGGAGGCCGCCGCCGAACGCCAGCGCGACGATCGCCGCGTCCCGCCTACCGCGCGCGGCTGCCGCGGACTCCGTCTCCCACCCCCGGCCGCGCCGCTGGGGCCGGCGCGCCGCCCGCATCATCGCCAGAGCCGTCGTGTGGTCCAGGGCGGTGGGGTGCCGCGGTTCCCAGTTCGGCGTGGCCCTCTTCTGCTCATTGATGGCGCCGAGAGTCTCCGCGACGACGTGCTCCATCGTCGGTTCGCCGAGCCGTCCGGCGGCCCGAAGGCTGGCCAGGACCGCTGACGCAGAGAGCTTCACCGTCGCCCGCTTCGCCCGCTTCGCCCGCTCGTGCAGGTACGCGGCCACCTCCTCCGGACTGGCGTCGAGGGGCACGACGTGCCGCTCCTCGCACCAGGCGCGGAACCGGTTCCACTGCGTCGCGTAGGTGGACCGCGTGTGCGCCGTCCAGCCCTCGGCCGCCGCGGGGTCGGCGCCGTCGAGCGCGACGAACGGGTAGGGCGGATCCTCCCCGCGAGCGGCGGCCGGCGCGCCGCGCCGCTTGGCCATCGGTAGGAATTATTGTAGTGTGAATGACGCCAGCGAGCCGTACTCCGGGGTGTCGGGCCGCCGCGCCAACGGCGACCCGACGCGCCCCGCATTCGTGAAAGGGCACGAAATGCAAGACGCTGCCAGATCGTATCGTCGGCGGTACAACCACCGCCACCCCACCGCGCGGCGCGCCCGCAAGGCGTGCCTCGACCGCTCCAACCGCATCTGCCAGGGCTGCGGGCAGCAGGAGGCCACCGAGGGCCACCACTGGACCTACCCGCCCGAGGAGGAGACGACGGCGGCACATCTGACCGCGCTCTGCAGGACCTGCCACGACCTGATCACCTGGGCCGTGTGGTTCTTCGCCGCCGGCGGCTCGCGTGCTCTCCTTTCCGAGTTGTTCCCGGTGTTCCTCGCCCGGCTGCTCGACCTCCGCGACCGGCCGGAGCCCAAGCGCGTCGGTCGCGCGCTACGGGTGGGCCACGCCTGGGGCGCCGTCGTCTCCGGCATGACGAGGCCCCGCACCGGCGAGGTCGTCGCGGTCCTCCTGCGCTGCTCGCGCCGGTCGCAGGACGTCGTGGTCCTCGCCGTCGTCGACGGACGCCCGGGCTCCTGGCGAGTCCGAACGCGGTGGCTGAACGACAACGACGAGGTGCGGCCCATCTGCGTCACCGACATCGCTCGGCGGAATGACCGGCGCTAGCCGCCAGCCGCGGCCGTTCGCGGCGCGCCGTTCACGCTGCCACATACGCCGGAGACACAGACGCGCGGCATCGGAGAGGGCGCCGCTGGCGTTGCCGATGGCCAGGGATGGAATAGCGGTTCTCTTGGGAAGGAGGTTCCCATTAACGGAACGGAACGATGGCTCCCGGCGCTGGTGGTGATCTACGTCCTGATCATCGCGGCGTTGCTGGTCTGCTTCGCGGTGAGCGGCAGCGTCCGCGACCTGCGGTACGAGATCGGCGACCTGCGCCGAGACATCGGCGCGGTGCAGCGCGAGCTCGAGTTCCGCGGCGAGCAGGACGACCGCGACGTCGAGCGAATCCTGTACGAGTTGCGAAGGAGCCGGTGAGGCGACAGGCTCCGCGGTCGAACGCCGGAGACCTTGGCGGCGCGGCCAGGGGCGACGTCCTCGTCCTCGGCGGCGCCGACCCCGGGACGGAGCCCGGCCGGCACGGACCGGCCAAGCCCACGGCCGACGCCGCCGACAGCGAGGCCGTGCTGCACGTCTACCCGCGTCGAGAGCGTCGACGCCGCCGTCGTCGACGCCTGCGTCGACTCGCAGACCGCGATCATCGAAACCGTCCTCCGGGCGGCGATGTCCGGCGACCAGGCGACGCACCGGCGCGGTCACGAACGGTGCGTGAGCGCGCTTGCCAGCCGGGAGGTATTGTCAAATGTTGTGGATTCGGCTTCGACGTGAGTCAGGCAGCTTCCTTCCGAGCCTCCGCTTCCATCCGGCCCCGTTCCTCTGGCATGCCATCGACGAACCGGACGCCGGCACGCACCAGGGGGAGCAGCCGCGCCCCGTTTAGCCGTATTCTCGGCTCTCTTCCGGTGGTGGGGCGACCTGTGGGGCTATCTGAGGCGCCTCTCTACGTTCTCCAGGCCGATTTCGGCCAAGACCGCCTCGTCACCGCGCCACTATCGCTTCCGCCGCTACCGATGAACCTGGAGACTTCCACCTCGGGCTGCTAGTCGGCGCCACCGTCGTTGCGCCATCTCCAACAGCTTGAAGGCCATCTATGCGCCTGTGCTCGGTGATCCCTACGGTCGAGTTCCGGCCGCGTTCTCGGCTCGTGCTGCGGGCTGCCCGGGTGCATCAGTCGTGTGGGTCGTTCCGCCGGCGTTTGCGTTCGTAGCTGGTCGCGGGACGTGTGTCTTCACTTCGATGTGCGTCGTCCGGTGATCGGCACGGATGTGCACCTCGATGCTCTCTCCTGGCTGCAGCCCGATCGGTACCCCTTCGCCGTACACGCGCTGGGCGATTCGTTGAAGCGCTTCGCTGCGGTCGAGCAGCCCGTTGGCGAGGATGTCGTGGCTGGTCGTCCGGAACCTGGTGCGCTGGGTCGTCACCGACTCGTCGCTGTCGTTCTCCTCCGGCTTGAACGCGGCGTACGCGATCAGGTCGTTCAAGTGTTCGATGTCCGTGTTCGGGCTCCGCGCCTGGCTGACGATGAGGCCGGCGTCGCCGATTCACCGCTCCTCGGGATCGATGATCGCGAACTCGACTGGGACCCGCATCGTCTTGCGGTCGTTCGTCTGGTTCTTCCAGACGATGTCGACCCAGATGTGATCCGGGTCCGTGAGCCGTCCGTTCCGTCGCAGCGGTTTCGCGCTGGTAGGACCGTCGCGCTCCGGTTCGAGCGTGTGCGTCCGACCGTCCGTCTCGTACCGGATGCGGAAGTCGACGACGCGGTTCGCACTCTCGTCCTTGCGGCCCGGTTCTACCGGCCGGTAGCCTGCGCGCTCGAGCGCTCGGTACAGCACGATCTCGTCCACGGGTGCTTTCGTCCGGTCGCTCCTCGAGTGTCATCACCAGCTCGCCGGGCCTCTGGTCGCAGGGCACCGTTTCCGGTTTCCACCCGGCCAGATGGCCTCCGTGTGACCCTGGTTTCCAGTCCTTGCGTGTCGTCGTCATCGCTGTCGCGTCCTTCTCTGTTTTTGAGATTCCCTTGGGAACTTTCCGTGAGAATCGGTGTCTAACCGTGTAGACGGCACCGAGAAGTATCCTTCTTGGTGCCCGAGGCGTTTTCGACGTTGGGTTTCGTCTTCCCGCGGCTGCGCGCTGTATCGCGTTCCCGACCTTTGGCCGGCGCCGCCCGCGCTTGGTCGCGCGTTCCGGTTCCCGCTCCCGCGTCAGTGGATGGTGCTGTTCTTGCCCGCTGGCAGCGGCACCTCGGTCGTCAGTCGGGTGGCTATTTCGTAGATCGCGGCGGACGTCGTCGCGATGCCGTTCAGGTACATCGTGCCTTCGGCGCGGGTCGCCATGACCGTCTTGCGCTCGTCCTCGGTTGCCGGGGTGGTCGTCAGGTTCGACGTCTCGATCACGATCGCGGCGGTGTTGAATATCAGCTGCGCGGCCGCGCCGATGAATCGCTCGAGGTCGTTCAGTCCCAGTCGCTCGACCACACCCCAGGTCGTTTTCCCTGGCCCGCGGTGCGTCTCGTTTAGCGTGATCTCGACCATCCGCACATGGTGATCGAGTCGGCGGATCGCGTCGGCCAGTCCGGGCACGGTGGGGCGCTCGTCGACGACGCCACCTGCAGGCGGTCTGTCTCCGGTCCGCGCGTTGGACCATTCCCTGTGCGCGTTGCGCAGCAGCTCTACGGCTGCGTTCCGCATCGTGGCCGTCGTTCGCGCGGGTACGGTCGGGTTGGTGTCGGCGGCCTCGCTCAGCATCGCCTCACCGACCGCGAACGCCTCGGGTTAGTTGTAGGCTGCCAGCCGCGCGGCGTACGCGGTGGCTGGCCCGCTCTCCAGCGGGTGTACGACCGTGGCGTGGCGTACCTGCTGGTGCTCGAACCCGAGGCCGGTGAGCGCGCTGTCGTCCACGCCTTGTGCCCACAGCGAGGTCGAGAGCCACGTGATCGTTTTCTCCGGTTCTGTTCGCACCCGCTCGACGGTTCGCTCCGCGTAGTCGAGCAGCTTGCGCCCAGCGGTGTCGCGGCGCTCGGCGAGTACGAGTCGGGCAAAGCACTCGGCGCGTTCAGCGGCTCTGCGCTGCTCGCGCAAGCGTGCCGCGGCTTCGTCGTACATCGGTCGTGTCCTCATGCACCGGCCGTGGATGCCGGCGCGTCGATCGGTTGTTCTGCGCCCGGGCGCGTCGTCGATCCGGGGTCGGTCCGCTTCGTTCGATCCGGCCGATCCAGGCGTCAGTCTACCGCTCGTTCAGCGTGTTCGAGGGCTCGATTCGAGCGCTCGCGCGAATTTCTCTGCACAGTGCACCCGTGGTGCACTGTTTCCGCTCGGCGGCCCGATCAGTGCAACGTCTGTTCACCCCTGGTGCACCGCTCTCCCGGCATCGCCGGATCAAGCCTTCCCGCAGGGAAAAATCATGGGTGAGCGACGCCGGGACCGGGGTCGCTCACCCCTCTGGATATCTGACTTCTGTACGCGTTCACGATGGTGTACTGATCGGGTGTAATGATGGTGAAACGGTGGCGTAATTCTGCATGTTTTCGGCTCGCCGATTGGGTGTTGTGCTTCGGACCAGTCTCGGTGCGTGCGGGCCGTCCTGGTGCCGGCGTCTAACCTGCGTGTTCGCAGGTCGTTAGCGTGACCGGACCGAACGGTCGATGTCGTTGATCGGGTACGTTCTATCCGTGTCCAGCGGCGCTTCCAGACGGTCCGCGTCGTGGACTGGGGCCATGGGTTCGCGGATTCGGGCAGTGCACCAATCCGCCGCTCGCGCTGCGGGAGTTTTCGGACTGGGGCAACCCTTGGAGGGCCCTCCAAGGGACGAGATCCTGACCCCAGTCCAAATGGTGCTCGCGCTGCTTGCCCGCGGAGTTTTCCCGAACAGTGCAACGTTCGGGTGATCCGTGTGGTGCCGAAAGGGGGGTTTTCGTCGTGAAGATGAAGCGTATCGTCGTCTTCCTGCCGTTGGCGGCCGTCAAGGCGTGTGACGACCTTGCGACTCGGTACGGGTCGAACCGTTCCGAGGTGTTCCGGCTGGCGATCGCCGAAGGCATGACCCCCGCTGTCGAGGCCCTCGAGAAGCTTCGTGAGGTCCGGATGGTCGAGGCGCTTGGTACCGGCGCGTCGCGAACGTGGCGGGTTCGCGGCATGCAGCAGCGCTACAGGCCCGGTCGCCCTCGCACGGCCCTGGATCCGGACCGCGCGGTTGCTGTTCTTGTCGACTACGGTCGTGCCGTTCGGGGGGCTGATCCTGCGCTCAGCGAAGATGACGTTGGTGCTGCTCTCAAGGTTCACGCCCAGGTGATCGGCGTGGCGGCTGATGACCTCGACGACGTACTTGTGGACGCGGTGTCGCGCCTGTTCGAGCGACCGCAGGTCCAGCCGGCGAGGCGGTTCACTGTCTTCAGGCGAACTGCTTGCTCAGTGCGAGGCCCTGGCGGTTGTAGGTCGACCCGATGGCGCTGCCGTAGGTCTGTTCCGGCCGGCTGGCCATGTGGCTGTAGAGCAGGCGGCCCACGCGCTGGCCGTGTTCCATCGACAGCGCGGTCTCGTGGGCGCGGACCTCGAGGACGGCGCGCGTTCCCCGCTGGTTGTCGCTCCACCCGAAACCGGGGTCGAAGAACCCGGCATAGTGGATCCGGAACTCTCCCACCGCCGGGTCGAACGGCACCATCTCCGCGGCGAAGTTCTCGGGGATTGACAGGCGTTCGGCCGAGTTGAGCAGGTACAGGCTTCCCGGGTCGAGGATCAGCCGTCCGCTGGCGGGCGCCGGTATCGGCTCCCAGAAGTCCGCCGGCCGGTAGTGCCCGCGCTTGCTCAGGTCGATGATCGGCGCATTCGTCCGTCCGCGCCACGCGATGATCTTGCCGGGCTCGCCGGGGTTGTCCTTGGCGATGCGGGCCGTCACGATAATGCCGTCCTCGATCACTGCGACCGCTCGTTCTCCCGCTCCCGCACGGCACAAGCCGTGGACGTGGTTGGCCGCGAGCAGCTGGCCGTCGCTGCACTGAGCCTCGCCGTGTTCGAGCCGCAGCTGCGTCAGGCAGTCGCCCTCGCGGACGATGATCCCGAACGTCCGGGGCACGATCTTGAGCCATAGCGGACCGTCGTACCCGGGACGCATGCGGTCGAACGTGTCGCCGTGGTCCGTAATCACCCGCGTGAACACGTCCAGGCGCCCGGTCGTGCTCTTGGGGTTCGCCTTCCCGCGCAGCGTTGGCGGGAGCTTCAGCTTCTCCTGCAGGCGCACCATGTAGATGCAGTTGCGTTCGAGGATCGTCGGCTGGTCGAGCCTGAGTCGTCCCATGCCGAGCTCGGCGAGCTTGTCGGATACCGTCGCGTTCGGTCCGGTCAGGAAAACGGCCTGCGCGACGCGGGATTCGACATCCAGCACACCGCCGTCCTTTGCGCCACCGACCCACCGCTGGCGCTCACCCACACGCCGTTGCGGCAGGCGCCGCCGACGGCGGTCAACGTGCACGGCCACCTCCACAAGGCGGACACCCCGAGCCGCCAGCACGTCAACGTCAGCGTCGAGCGAACCGACGACGCGCTCGTCGGCCTAAGATGGACCCTCGAGTTCTGTCGACGGCAGATGACAACCTTGACTCACGACACACCCGACGGAGACGGCATGCTGAACCTCGCAGCAAAAACCCGCACGGAACTGTCCGCCGTCGAAGAAGAACTGCGACGCATCGGATACCGCGGGCACGTGTACATCGCCCGGTGCTGCCCGGTCGTCCTGACCGCAACCGCGATGAACCCGAACCCCCGCGTGCCTCCCGTCGTGAGCGGCCCAGAGCCCCTCGAACGAGCGATGCTGTCGGCCATCGGGACCCGGAAGCCGCCCGAAAGCTGGCTGGTCGACGACGCCGAGGCAGCAAGGCACGGTACCCCGCCACCGGTAATCTGGAATACAAGAGAGCTGGTAGTGACCGGCGTGACCGCGACGCACGCACTGATCATGGCGCTACACCGGCCCGCCGACTACGCGGCAGGTGAACTCGAAGCGTTGACGGCGAAAGCCGCACCCAACAGCAGCGCAAGAATGCGGAAGGCATTCGAAAACGCAACCGCCAAAGAGCTGCCACAGGACGCGGAGCGCTGGTTGCACTACCTGCCGGAAGACAACGGACAAGCCGATGCGGGGGAACAGCGGTCCAAAGGTCTCGACGAACCCGAGACGGGAAATCCGACAACGCTCCAAGCTATCGCCGCAGACATCAGGATCGGAGTCGAACAGAGGTCGATAAAAAGACTGCTGATGCGAGGAGTCGCCCGAAACACACTCGGGATGGCACCCGCCGATCGGAGACACGAACTCAACGTCGAGCCGCCGCTAACCGGAACCAAATGGGACCCGTTCCTCGCCACCATGGCAGAACACGTCGCATGGTTACATGACGAAGCCACGCCGGCGTGGGTGAACCGACCGACGCGGTTCGCGGACCCGCCCGTGAACCACATGATATTCCGCCACTCCGACGGCTTTTGCTCCGGACCAGCTGCTTTCATCCGCCACGGGACCTTGGCGGATCCGCGGGACCTGGACCCGAGGGGAGGCGAATATGTCGACTGGACGAGACGGCAGCAAGAAGTTGGGAAAGGAGGAACTCTGGAAGCTCCTCGAGGAACTCAACGACCGACTGGCTGACCAGGACGTTCACGCGGAGCTGTACATCATCGGCGGAAGCGCGATGGCCCTCGGCTACGACGAGGACCGGACGACGATGGACGTCGACTGCCGCATCGGCGAGAGCGCGCACGAAGTGCACGAAGCCGCACAGGCAATCGCGCAGGAGCACGGGCTGGCGAAGGACTGGCTGAACGAAGCCGCGGAACAAACGTTCATGATTCCCGAAGAGCCGGACACCGCGCAACGAACAGTGTTCGCCGAACCCAACCTGATCGTCACGATCGCGTCACCGGAGAGAATGATCGCAATGAAAACAGCAGCCGGCAGGAGTATCGACTTGAAGGATGGGGCTGTTCCAGTGCCAGTCCAGCGCGAGGAGATCGGCGCTCTTCGCGGAGATCGCGTTTACCGCGCTCTCGAGCGCCGTCGGCGCCTTGCTTCCCGCCTTGATCACGTCGAAGACGTCCCGCGGCAGCCGCATGTCGGCGCGCCCGAGCTTGCCGCGCAGGATCTGCGCAGTTGACAGGACGGTCTGGACCCTGCCCTGGACGGTCCGCTCTTCTTCTCCGGCGCCGATTTCCAGTTCGTGGGCCCACAGGTCCAGGCCGCGCTTGCCGCCGTCGAATGCGACCCGCCAGAGCTTTAGGTCGGGGTGGTACACGGGCGTTCCGCCCAGGGCCTTCAGCCGCGTCTCGAACTGTGACGGGTCTCCCTGGTCGGCCTGCAGTCTCCCCAGCGTGGTCTCGCGATCCAGGGTGAGATCGATGTCGAAGCTCTCGCGGTGTTGCCATCTGGCGGCCAGGATCGTTCCGCCGCCGATGCGGTACCGTGCCGGCTCTTTTGCCAGGCTTGCCAGTCCGTCGTCGACGACGTCGCGGACCATTGCCCACAGTTCGGCGGCAGCGGCGGGCAGCCTCAGCTCGGGCGGTTCGTTCACCGCGCCCATCCGTTGATCCAGCGCGCGGCGTGGCACTGCGCGTGTCCGGCGCGGTGCAGTGCGGTCACGAGCTCGCGGATCGTGTAGGCCCGTTCGGCCCAGGCCGTGATCAGCTCACGCCAGTCGGCTTCCCGCGCGAAGGCTCCGAGGATCGCCTGCTGACGTGCGTTCGGTTCCGGCGCCCGTATGGCGTCGTGGAACTCGGCGGCTGTCGGCGGATCGTGTTGTTGACCCACTCGGCGCGTCCGGCCGGTGTGTGGCCGTAGACGACGGTCGCGCGGCCGCGGTAGTCCTTTGCCCAGTCCAGCCGTACCGGCAGGCCCTCGTTGTCGGTCTCGCCCGTGGTCTCGCCGTAGAGGCCGAAGTCGCGCACCTGGCGCGAGGTGCGGTTCTGCAGGTGCTCCTTCATGCCGGCGTGGGCGACGACGAGTCTCCCGCCGTCGAGCACGTAGTGGCTGGCCAGTCCGTCGAGCAACGCGGCCACGCGCTTGCGGAAGCTATCCGGCGTCGCGTCGAGCTGCTCGAGCGTCTGCATCAGTCCGTGCTTGCGTTCGACGTTGCGGCCGGCGAGCGCGCGGGCCAGCTTCGCGTCGTGGTTGCCGGGGATCGCCAGTGCGTGGCCGGCGTCGACCATGTCCATGACCAGCGCCAGCGCGCCGGCGGCGTCGGGGCCTCGGTCGACCAGGTCGCCGACGAAGACGGCGGTGCGGCCCGCCGGCGGTGTGACGCGGTAGCCGGGGCCTGAGCACCGTCAGCGTCTCGTCCAGCCCCTCGCGGATGGATGCCGCGGCGCCGGGATGCTCGTCCTCCAGCGAGCGGGCCAGGCGCTCGAGAGCCCGTTTCGCGGTCGCTTCCGACTGCAGGTCCCACGCCGTGCGCAGCGCCCGGCCGACGCTGGCGTGCATGCGCTCCGGCAGATGGCCCAGCACGTTCCTGTGGACCTGACAGCGATGTACGACGCCGAGCGAGCCGTAGACCTCGGTGGGAACCCAAAACCGGCCAGTATGACCAGCCGGTCATACTGGCCGGTTTTGAGCCGTCCATTGAGGCCGTAGATGTCGCTGGTGTCGCGACGCAGCGCCGTGGACCCGTCGACCAGAAACAACATCGCCCTCTCGGTCGGCAATCCGCGCGTCACCAGGTCGTTGAGCAGCGCCTTCGAGACCGCTGCCGTCTCGGTCGCACCTTCGCGCAAGCCGAGGACGTGTTTGCGCCCCGCAGTATCGATTCCCAACGCGATCACGATGCAGTGCTCCTTGAAGACCTTGCCGTCGATGCAGACCACACGCAGGTCCAACTCGCCCAGCGGCCGGCTGACGAACGCCCGCAGCTGTTGGGTCGACAATGCCACGAACCGCCGCGACACGGCGCTGCGCGACGTCGACCGCTCCGACACCTCGGCCGGCACCGGGTCCAGCGTCCGTGCATACTGCCGCGTCGTCACGCCCGCGGCGATCGCTTCGAGCGTGTGCGACTCCAACGCGTCGGTGGCCGCCGCCCACTGGAAACTGGCTAACGGCACCTCGCCGTCGGCGTCACGTACGCGAAGCCGAGGCAGCCCGACCTGGCGGCCACCGAGAGTCACGTGGCTCTCCACGCTCCCGCCGCGCCACGCGGTCCGGTCGGGCTGGTGACGTCCCTTCGGACCGCACAACGCGTCCCTGTCCGCCTCCTGCATTGCCTCAGTAGTGTCCCAGGAATTACTCCAATAGATTCAATAGGTTACCGGGACCTCC
>VXME01000149.1 GCA_009861545.1 Acidobacteriota bacterium
AGATGTGTAAACCAGACAGGTTTCTGGGGCGCGGCGGCGCCGGGCCGGTGGTGACGCTGGCCACGTTGGACGCAATGCCCTCGCCCTCGGAGTTGCTGGCGTAGAGCCGCCACTGGTAATGGGTGTTGTAAGCGAGGCCAGAGACGCTGTGGTCCGAGGCCCCCCTCCACGGGTGCCCCGCATCGATCCAGGAGCCTGAGCCGGCTCGGCGCTGGAGGCGGTAGGAGGTGATCGGCCCCGGCTGCGGAGCGGTCCACTCCAGAAAGACCGCGTTGGGGCTGGTCAGAGACAGCGTGGCCCCGAGGTCGGTGATCTTGCTGGGCGGCACTAGGTCGTCGTCGTTCAGGGTGATGTCAGCCCGCCGCACGTTGAACCCGTCTACCGAGCCGCTGACGCGGATGGTCTCTTCGCCCTCGAAGAGGGAGTCGTTGATGGGGGTGATCGTGAGGGTCGTGGTGGCGGTGGAGGCCTCCTGCGGGATGGTGACCTTCGGGTCCGCCGGCGTGGCGGTGTAGTCGGTGTTCTGGGTGGCGCTGCCGGCGAAGACCAGGTCCACCTCGGTGGGCACGGAGCGGGTCACGCTGCCCGCGAGGGTGGCCGTGACGGTGACGGGCGAGCCACTGGCGGCGTTCTCGTCGACGCTGGTCGGGGCGACGGTGAGCGTGATGCGCTGCGACACGGTGTCGTTGTCATCAAGAGAGAAGCTTCCCGATCGGACGGTGAAGCCGGCGAGGGTGACAGTGCCGCCGACGGTGATGTCCTCGTCGCCCTCGTCAATCGTGTCCTCGAGGGGGTCGATGGTGAAGGTCACCTCGCCCTGGGGCTTGTTGGCGGCGATGGTGACGTCGGGCAGGGTGGCATCGACCAAGTCGTAATCGGTGTCCTCGTCGGCTGTGCCGCCCAGTGTCAGATCCACCGTGAGGCTTGAGCTCAAGGTTCCGCCGTCGAGGATGGCGTAGACCGTCACCACGGTGGCCCCACTCGACTCAGTCATATTCGCAGCCGGAATGGCGCGGATGGTGAGACTGGTGGAAGCGCTGTCGTCGTCGGACAGCGTGATGTTGGCGGTGTTGATGGTGAGGCCGGTCGCGGAGCCGCCGACGGTGATGGTCTCGTCGCCCTCGGTTTGCGTGTCGTGCAACGGGGTGATCGTGATCTGGCCCGTCGCGCTGCTGGCACCCGCGGTGATCGTGATTGTCGGCAGCGTCGACACGGAGTAGTCGGTGCCCTTGACCGCCGAGCCCGACAGCGCCACCGCCACATCGGTGTTTACCAGCCGGGTGATGCCGCCGTCGATGGTGGCCTCCACCTCCACTGTCGTCGGCGTGGGGTCGTTCTGTAGCGTGTTCTGGTCGTCGGCGTCGGCCTCCCTCACGTTCGTCTCGTCGAGGGTGATGGTGACGCCGGAGGCGGTGTCGTCGTCGGTCAGGTCGAGGGTGGCGGTGGTGACGGCGAGGGTGGAGGAGAGGCCGATGATGATCGTCTCCTTGGCGCCCTCGTCGATCAAGTCTTGCACCGGGCGGACGCTGATCGTGACCGAGGCCTCGTGCTCGTCCGGGTTGAAGGTCACCTTCGGCGGCGGCGTGCTCGGCGTGATCGTGTAGTCCGTCGTCGCCGTCGCGGTGCCCGCGAAGGTGAGCGTCATGCTCGTCTCGGTCTTGACCGCCGCGTCGTTCAAGGTGGCGACGATCTTCACCGACGCCGCCGACGCGCCCTCGCCGACGCTCGACAGAGCAGAATCGTCGCTCGGATCGACGAGGGTGACGGTCACCGCAGTGGAGGTCGCGTCGTTGTCGGTGAACGTGATGCTGGTCGAGTTGTCGGTCAGTCCGTCGGCGGAGCCCGTGATCGTGATCGTCTTGTCGTTCTCGTCCAGACGGTCGTCGGTCGGGGTGATGTTCAACGACGCGTTGCCGGTCTTGGAGCCCGCGGCGATCGTGATCGAGGGCAGCGTGGTCGGGACCGTGTAGTCGGTGCCCTTGACCGCGGTGCCCGACAGCGCCAGCGCCACCGTGGTGTTCTTGGAGCGCGCGATGTCGAGCGTGGCGGTGACCGTCACCGACGTCGCCCCGGCGCCCTCCCCGATGCTGGTGGTCGTGCCGGTCGACATGGTGAGCGCGGCGGTGTCGTTGTCGGTGAGGGTGATGTCGACGGTGGCCGACGCGGTCAGGCCGCCGGTCGCCGAGCCGTTCACGGTGATCGTCTCGTCGTCCTCGTCGATGCTGTCGTCGGTGGGGTCGATGACGAACGTGGAGGAGCCCTCGACTTGCAGGGCGGAGATGGTGATCGAATCCAGCGTCCCCGGAGTGTCAGCCTCCGGATTGGCAACGAAGTCGGTGCCGCTGACCGCCGAGCCCGTCAACGACAGCGCCACCGTCACGTCGGACGTGGGGGCGGCGTCGTCGACCTCTGCTTTCACGGTCACCATCGTGTTCGAGGTATCGCCCTCGCCGATGCTGTTGTCGCCGATCACCGTCAGGGTGATGTCCGTGGATGGTGCATCGTCGTCGTTGATGGTGATCGTCGCGTGGTTCACCGTGAACCCCGACACCGTGGCGCCGAGCACGATCGTCTCGTAGGGGTCGGTCGTGGTGCCCGCGCCCTCGTCGAGGCGGTCCTCGGTGGTGTTGATCGTCACGTTCCGAAAGCCGCTGGCCGAACCGATGGGGATCGTGATCGTCGTGCTGGTCAGCGCGGTGAAGTCGGTGCCGCTGGTGGCGGTGGAAGCGCCGACGCCGGAGGTCACCAGCGCCAGCGGCACGCTCAACGCCGCCGACTTGTCGGCGGTGTTGCGGGTCGCGGTGATCCGGAACGTGGCCGAGTCCCCCTCGTCCACGCTTGTGGCGGCGCCCGACCCCACCCGTGTGGACCTCAGCGTGATCTCCGGGTCGTCGTTGTCGTTCAGGTCGACGGTCGCGCCGTTCACGGTGAAGCCCGCCAAGCTGCCGTTGATGACGATGGTCTCCTTGGTGCCCTCGTCGATGGTGTCGTCTTCCGGGTCGATCATGAGGCCGGTGGCGCTGCCGCTGGACGACTCCGCCGAGATCGTCACGCTCGACGGCAGCCCGCTGTGGGCGTAGTCGGTGCCCCCGCCGGTGGCGCTGCCTCCTAAGGTCGAGTTCAGCATCACCGTGGTGTCGACCGTTCTCGTAGTGCCCACGAACGTCGCGGTGACCGTGACCGCCGTGTCCGAGTCGTCCTCGTCGAGGCTGGTCGGGCTCGAGGTCAGATTGATCACCGTGGGGGCGGCGTCGTCGTCGGTGATGGTCACCGTGGCCTTGTCGGGAGCGAAGCCGGTCACGCTGCCTTCGATGACGATGGTCTCGCCTGTCCCCTCGTCGACGACGTCCTGAGTCGGGTTGATGCTGAGGGTGGCCGTCCCGCTGGTCTGGTTGGCGGCGATCGTGATCGAGCCCAGCGTCAGAGCGGCGTAGTCGGTGACGCTGGTCGCCGTCGACGTGCTGTCCACCGCGAGGCTGACGGTGCGACTGGATGTCGACGCGGTGCCCACCGTCGCAGTCACCGTCACGTCCGTCGCGTTCGCCGACTCGAGCAGGCTCGACGAGCTCACGGTCAGATCGAGCTTCGGCAGGCCCTTGATGCTCATCTCAACGACGTTGGTCCCTGGGGCCAAATTCCACACGGTGGAGCCAGCAAGCCGGGAGGCGAGCTGGTTCCCGATGCTCCAGCCCGCCGCCCCGCCGCTGTCCTCTGCGTGCGAGGCCGTTAGCCGTATCCAAGGGGATTTGTCGCCCGCAACGGACATATCAAGGACCACGAAGTAGGACGTGTTGGCGTCCAAGTTGATACCGCTGGATGACGTGAAGGAGTTGGTTCCGGCACTAAGGCCCGAACTGGTCAACGAACCCACGCTCGCGCCGACCGACGCGCCGCTGCCCGTGTGGATGGCGACAGTGAACGTCGGATCGGTGGTACCAGTAGGATTACCGAAGCCCCCCTCGATCTCGACCGAGGTCACCCTGTAGCCGCCGGAGTTGGAGCCGGTGGTGAACGGCAGAGCAAGGTCCTGATTAGTCAACGTGCCTTGGGCGGCGTCGGTCTGGCCCGTGTTGCTGATCAGGGTGATGCTGCTGGTCTGTGCCTGCGTCGGATGCGGGTCGAACAACACCAGCCATAGGCCGGCGGCCAGCGCCGCGACCGCGATCAGCGCCAGCGCACCCCGAACCACCCTCATGGCAATCGGGGATACCCCCCCCCCGGCGGATGGGGGTTGACCGAGCAGCGCGCCTCGCCGGACCTCTCGGCGACCGGGCTGTGTCTGATGCGACCTGGTCACGCGGCTCCCCCGAGCGCTTCCATCAGCCGCCGGACCGCCACACCCCGCCGTGTGACGACCAGCGACTTGCCGCAAATTGTATACGAACTAAGAGCCCGTGTACATGAGTATCAGATCATGTCTATAGCTAGTATTGTGATAATAACACATATTATCCTAGATAGGGACCTGTTTAGCACCGAATCTATGGGCTATCCCTCATAGGATCGGCCAATATGGCGTACTCATATATCTGGATCGCCGTTCAACGCCCGCCCCGTTCTGCGCACGGCATCCACACCGAACCCGCATCGGCTACCGCATGCCCGAGGGCGACAGGCCGTGGGCGGCCGGCGGCGCCTATTCGAGTTCGGGATCCAGTCGGGTGACCAGGGCGACGCCACCCTCGATCCGCACGACGATAACCCGGGCCCCGGCCTCGATGAGCTTGCCCTCGTCGAGGGGATCGATGGGGGCGGCCGTCATCTGGCTGCGAGCGCCGGCCACGGTCAGCACGATCCGGCCCCGCCGCTCGTTCGACATGGGCAGCGAGACCCGGGCGATGCTGCCCTCGATATCCCGATCGGAGACGTCGCTGGAGGCCTCGCTGCGGCGCAGGTAGGCGAACGCCGCGCTGTTGAGCG